>JAHIYU010000152.1 GCA_018814885.1 bacterium
AGCGCGGCCGCGGCCTCCAGCAGGGTCATGCGCCCCGGCCCGGTCATCGGCCGCCTCCCCGGCGCAGCGGCGGCACCAGGACGTACGTGCCGTCGGACGCGGCGGCGCCGGACAACGCGTCCCGCCTGGCCAGGGACGGACGCGGCCGATCCTCCCGCAGACGCCCCCCATTTCCGCCGGGCGTCGCTGCGGCCGGCGCGCATCCGTCGACGAAAGCCTCTAGCCTGTCCACGTACGCCACCATGTCGCGCAGGTCCCGCGACAGCGCCGCGCGCTCCGCCGGATCGCAGGTCAACCCGGCCAGCTCTTCGAGTCTGCGTATCAGATCGTCATCCACGGTCCCTGCGGCGTCCTTCGCTTGGGAGAGCTCCGGTTCTGGGCTATCATGACTGGAGGATACCCGATCGCCTCCCCCCCTGGAAGGGACGAGTCCTTGCGCAAACCAGCGGTGACAGCATCGCTCTGCCTGCTGGCCGCCCATGCCGCGGTCCAGGCCGCGTCGATTCCCTACCCGGAACCGGCGGCCTGGGAACATCCCCTGCCCGCCGCCTGGCTGCTGGACGACGCCGACGGGCGGCCGCGCGCCGACGACAGGGGATTCGACGTCGGCCACTACGACCTGGACCTGCGCATCGACCCCGAGGCGGAGACCGTGGCCGGCGCCGTGTCCGCCCGCGTCGCTTTCACCGGCGCCGCACCGCCGGACAGCGTGGTGCTGGACCTGGTCCCGTCGCTCGCGGTGGACGAGGTGCTGTGGGACGGCGCGAGCGCCGAATTCCTGCGCCGGGGCGAGGAGTTGCTGATCGTCACGCCGGAGACGGCCGCTGACACGGCCACGGTCCTCGTCCGTTATCACGGCTCGCCCCAGCCGCACGGCAACTACCGCGCGGGCATGCTCTTCCGCGTGCAGGGCGATTCGCCGGACGAACCCCTCGGCAGGACGGTCTTCACGATGAGCGAACCGTGGTCCGCCCACAGCTGGTGGCCGTGCAAGGATCATCCCGCCGACAAGGCGACCGTCACGGTCGCCGTCACCGCGCCGGACACCATGCGCGTGGTCGCCAACGGCGCGCTGATCGCGGAGAGCGGCGCCGGACCGGGCTGGCGCCGTTTCGTGTGGGACGCGCTGCATCCCATGTCCACCTACCTGGTCTGCGTGAACGTCTCGCGGTACGTGGAATGGGAGGAGAGCTGCGCGGCCGCCGCCGGGGCCTTGCCGCTGACCTTCCACGTCTATCCCGTCGACGAGGAGGCCGCCGCGCTCGATTTCGCGCCGGTCTGCGAGATGATCAACTTCGTCGAGGCGCTCTGCGGCCCCTACCCCTTCCCCGGCGAACGCTACGGGCAGGTCGCCATCAAGTGGGGCGGCGCCATGGAACACCAGACCTGCACCAGCCTCGGCCGTTTCCTCTTCACGGGCGACGGGCGATACGCCAACGTCCTCGTGCACGAGCTGTCCCACCAGTGGTTCGGCGATCTTATCACTCCCGCGGACTGGCCCGACATCTGGCTGAACGAGGGCTTCGCCACCTACTTCGAGGCCCTGTGGCTGGAGCAGAAGGCGGGGCGGGAGGCCTATCTCGAGAAGATGCGGGCCATCGGACCAGAGCGTCATCCCGACCTGTTCACCGGCGACGGCCCGCTGACCGACCCGGATCCCATCCTGCCCAACCTGCTGGTCTACCACAAGGGCGCCTGGGTGCTGCACATGCTGCGGGGATTCATCGGCGACGAGGTCTTCTTCCGCTTCCTGCGCGGCTACGTCACGGATCCGACGCGCGCCTACGGACAGGTCACGACCGCGGACCTGCTCGACGCCGCGTCGGCGGCCGCCGGGTACGACGTCTCGCCGCTGCTGCGCCCGTGGCTCGAGACCGCGGCGGCGCCGCAGCTCGACTGGTGGGTCGACAGCGTCCCGCTGTCCGGCGGCCTGCAGCGTCACACCCTGCACCTGGAGCAGGTACAGCCGACGATCTTCACCCTGGTGCTGCCGGTGCGCCTCGAGGGCGCGGCGGGCCGGCTCGAGGACCGGATCGTGCTCGACGCCGCGCGGACCGATTTCCACTGGGACCTGGCCGGCGACCTCGACGACCTCCGGCTGGATCCCGAGGGGTGGGTGCTCTTCGCCGCCGCACGGATCCCGCCCCCGGCCGTGACGCTCGATCCCCCGCGGCCCAACCCGGCGGACGGCGACGGCGCTCGGCTCACCTACCGCGTCAACCGCGGCGGACCGGTGAGGATCACCCTGCACGACGTCCGCGGGCGCGAACTCGGCGGCTGGGACCTGGGCGTGATGACGGCTCGCGACGAGCCCTACCGGTGGCACTGGCAGGGGCGGGACGGGCGAGGCCGCCCCGTAGCGTCCGGGACGTACTGGCTGGCGGTCTGGACGCAGGGGCAGCGGGCCAGCCGGAAGATCGCTATCATCCGCTAGAAACGTCTGCAAGAGTTAGTTGTTTGTCCATATTCTGTTAGTATCGAGCGGATATATGCCCCTCGCCCAGGTCATTCGAGAGGGGAAACGATGAAACTCTCTATAGTCATCGTCTTGCTAGCCGGTTCGCTGTCGATCGCCCTCGGCGGCCAATGGGACGACCGTTTCTTCATGACCGGGTTCGATGGTCCCGCGCGGGCTATCTGTGCCTACGCCGACGGCTACGTCCTGGGCGGCGACTTCGCCTATGCGGGCGATGTCCACGTGGATCATATCGCCTACTTCGACGGCCAGGAGTGGCACCCCCTGGGCGACGGGTTGAACGGCAGTGTCCGTGACATCGTGGTCTGGAATGGAGATCTCATCGCCGCCGGGGTATTCACCGCGTCTGGCGATACGGAGGTCGCTTACGTTGCACGATGGGACGGGACCGCCTGGGAACCCGTCGGCAACGGTCCCGGCTACGGCATCAACGCCGTATGCGTCTATGCAGGAACACTCCATGCCGGGAGTTCCCGCTGGAACGGCTCGGCATGGGTGCAGCACTTTCATGCCAACTCCCACGTGAACGATCTGATGGAGAGCCACGGTTCGTTGGTGGCGACCGGTTCGTTCTCCGTGGCCGGCGGCCAGCCGTCGCACGGGATTGCCGTCTGGGACGGCGAGACGTTCACCAATCCCGACCTGCCCTATATCGACACGCTCCTGGATGCGACCGTCGCCGATGGACAGGCCTACGTTCTCTACAGGACCGACGACGGCAGCAATGATGTCATCAGCTGGGACGGCGCGCAGTGGTTCCACGTCTGCACGGCTCCGGAGCTTTACAGAGGTGTTTACACGCACATCACGGCGGGCGCCGACTGGATCGCCGTGGCGGGCCTTACCGGCAGTTGGGAGGGCACCAATCTATCCGCGCTTTTCACGCGTTGGGATGGGACGACATGGACAGGTCTCGGCCTGGGCTCATTCCGCTGCCCCGAGGCGGCCATGTCGCTCGGAGACGATATCTGGTTCGGCGGGTGGGATTTCAGAGCCGTGGGCGTCGCGAGTCGCGGTGCCATACACTTCGATGCTGGCAATTGGCACGCGCCCACGAGAATCGGCCAGGGCATGGACGGCGTCGCCCGCACCTTCGAAAACTACGAGGGCCGCATGTTCGTGGGCGGCACGTTCTCTGTTACGGGTGGCGTACCCGCCCTGAAGTGCAGCTCCTGGGACGGGGCTTCCTGGAGACCGGAAGACGACTACAGGATGACTTTCTTCCCGATGAACGGAGACAGCTACGTCACGCATCTGCTCGTGCGCGATTATTTCGAGATCATCGGCGAGTACGGCGGGGGGAACGGCACTTTCGCCGGCTTCAGGGGCGATGACGAGTGGTGGTTCGTGATGATCGAAGGAGACCCCAGAGACGTCTACTCGCCGGACATCCCTCATGATCTGAGAATCGACAACACCGGGTCCGCTTACCGCGTGATGTCTTGGGCCGACCAGCAGTGGCACGACATCTCGGGGTTCGGCAGCGGGACAGGCAAAGCGATCGTTCGTTTCGGGGACGAGATCTACATCGGCGGAGATTTCGACACCCTTGGCGAGTTGCCGGTGGATAATATCGCCTTCTGGAACGGTTCGGCCTGGCAAAACCCGGGCGGCGGCCTGCCGGGCAGGGTCAGGGCCTTGTGTGCTTACAACGGGATGGTGATCGCCGGCGGCGAGTTCGGATCGGACATCCCGCTCACTCCCGCCTATATCGCAGCCTGGGACGGCACCGGCTGGCTGGATCTGGAGGCTGACCTGGATGGCCCCGTCACCTGCCTGCTCGCCGCAGAAGACAGATTATATGTCGGTGGCGAGTTCACGCAGGCCGGCGGCCAGCAGGCTGAACATATCACCAGCTATGACGGTCATTGGTCGTCGCTGGATGGCGGCCTGTCGGGCACGCCGGACGCGCTGCATTGGTACGACGGTGCGCTGTACATCTCGGGGGACTTCGATCGCGCGGGAGGCGTGCCTGCGGCCGGGATCGCGCGCTGGGCCGAAGAAGTCGTCGCCAATGAGTTGGTATCTTTCACCATCACGCGGCGCGGAGCTGCGGCCGAGCTGGCCTGGGAGTTTCCTGCGTCGTCGATCACACCGACGGTGAAGATCCATCGTGCCGTGGCACAAGCTCCCCCGCTGTGCCTCGCGGAAATATGCTGTCAAGCGACGGTGAACACCTGGACCGACATTTCTCCTCCTTGCCGAGCAGCAATCTACACGATCAGCGCGACCAGCATAGATGGTATCGATCGTTGCATCGCCACCGCATGGCTGGCGCCCCTCCCCAACACGACGACATCGGCAATCCTGTACCCGGTTCGACCCAATCCCAGCAATCCGATCGTCACGGTCGCTTTCGAGGTGCTCCGGGGTGGCAAAACATGGCTTACCGTGCATGATCTAAGGGGTCGCTTCGTCGCGACTCTGAGCGAAGGCGTCTTACATCCTGGCAGGCATACGGCGATCTGGGACGGCGCAGACGACCAGGGGAAAGACGCACCCTCCTGCATCTATGTCCTGAGATTGCGCAACGGGGACGAGGTCGCATCCAGGAAGCTGATGCTGGCCCGCTGATGTGCATATCCCGGCCGCAAGGTCGAACGGGAAGCCCATCCAGGGCTTCCCGTCCACGGAGTTCCCGACAGTGGGGCGGCTGTCACGGCACCGCGCAGGTCGCAGGTCGCAGGTCCCCAGGGGGGGCGCCGGGCTGCGTCCAGGATTCCTCCGCCGAGTAGACCACTCGGTTGCGGCCACCCTCCTTCGCCGTGTACAGGGCGTCGTCCGCCTTCCTGACCAGGTCCTCCTCCAACCTGATGCGCTCGGGATGATAATTCGCCAGGCCGACGCTGACGGTGACGCGGATGCTCCGGTCGCCGTCCTCGACCGCGCAGGCTTCCACCTCGCTGCGGATCCGTTCGCCGACGGCTTTCGCATCCGACGCGGTGGCGCCGGGCAACACCACCAGGAACTCCTCGCCGCCGTAGCGGATGATCACGTCGCTCTCGCGCAGCACGCCGCGCGCGGCTTTCGTCACGGCGACGAGCACGCGGTCGCCGGCCAGGTGACCATACGTGTCGTTGACCTTCTTGAAGTGGTCGATATCGAACATGGCCACGCCGAGCTTCGTCCCGTCGCGCTCCGCGCGCAGGAACTCGTCGCGCAGCCGTTGCATGCCCAGGCGACGGTTGTAGACGCCCGTCAGGGGATCCAGGGCGGCGATCTTCTGCAGCGTGGTGTGGGTGATGGCGTTGTTGAGCGCCAGCCCCATGCCCTTGGTGAAGAGATCGAGGATCCACATGGAATCCTTGCCGAACATGGTGTCCGACGCGAGCACCACCGCGCCCAGGGCTTTCATCTCGTAAGTGATGGGCTGGACGATGACCTGTCGCGGCTTGAAGTCGCCCACCACGGCGTCGATGGAGATGCTCTTGGGCACGCGCACCGTCTGCATCTGCCCCGTCTCCATGGTGCGGAGCACGCGGTCGTTGCCCAGGATGCTGTCCGTGTCGCTGAACCCGAAGTTGGCGAGGGTCCGCAGTTCGCCTTCGATCATAGCGACCAGGCAGCCCGAGCCCGCTTCCGTCTGCCGCAGCAGCAGATCGACCGCCACCGACGCCAGCTCCCCCAGTTCGAGCTTGCTGGAAAGGGTCTCCGTCTGCTGGGTCGAGGCTTCCTCCAGCTTGTGCGCATGGGTCAGCTGCTTGACCAGCTCGTTGAAGGTCTCGGCCATCTGGCCGATCTCGTCGTCCGAAGCGATCGTCAGCGAGCATGTCTCGGGCGTGCACATGGACCAGTCCTTGGTGAAGGACGCCTCGCGAACGTCTTCGCAGACTTCGCGCATGCGTGTCACCACGCCGTGCAACTCGGGTCGGATCAGGCGCGCGGCCAGGCGGTGGCCGGCGTAACCCGCGGCCGCCCCGGCCGCCACGGTGGCCAGGAAAGTGGTCCAGCGCAGGGCGTGAACGGCGGGCACCCCCATCGCCAGCATCAGGATGGGGAAGACGGTGCCCATGGACAGGCCGGCGATGATCATCCAGACGGCGAGATCCCCGAAGATCGATTCCTTGAAGCGGCGCATGGATCGTCTTTCCTTTGCAGGAAGCCTGATGTCGAACCGAACGTGGTCCCGGTATCGTCTCGGGGTTTTCCCCACTTGAGAGGGGATTACCGGAAAACGCCTTATTTTTACGGTTGGTGAAATCCGACAGTCGGGAATACCCTTCGCAACTATCGGTCCAGGGGGCGGATCCTGGCGAACCTGGCCAGGAAATGACGGCGCTCGCCGTCGGGGAAGTCGATGCTGAGCTTGAGGTTGTCACCACCGCCCTCCACCCGGACCACGGTGCCGACACCCAGCGTCGGGTGGGTGACAAGCTGACCCGGGTGGAAGATCACCACCTCCTGGGATGCCTCCTGGTTCCAGTCGACCGGTGTCGCGCCGGCCCACATCGCGGGATGGCGTACACGGGCCGCCCCGTCCGGCGCTTGCGCGCGGCCGCCGAAGAGTTCGGCCAGCGAGGTACCAGCGACGGGCTCCTCTCCCACGCGCTCGATCAACGCGTCGGGGATCTCGCCGAGAAAACGCGAGGGCAGGCAGAGTTCGCGCTGACCGAAGCGGCGCCGCATGCGCGTGTGCAGCAGGTGGATCCGGCGCTGCGCCCGTGTCAGCGCCACGTAGAAGAGGCGCCGCTCCTCCTCCAGGGCGTCCTCGTCGTCCAGGTTAGAGGCGTGGGGCATGAGGCGCTCCTCCACGCCGGCCACGATGACCACGGGAAACTCCAGCCCCTTGGCCGCGTGGACGGTCATCAGGCGCACCACGCCCTCGTCGTCCCTGATGGTGTCCGCATCGGCCACCAGGGCGGTCTGTGCGAGGAACTGGCCCAGGTCGCCGCCGTCGCTGGCCTCGTGGAAGGCGTAGGCGCCGTTGACGAGCTCGGCGACGTTCTCGTTGCGGGCGGACGCCGTGAGGGGATCGTCGCGCTCCAGGTGGCGCACGAAATCGACGTCCTCGATCACGCGCTCCACCAGCTCCGGGACGGAGAGACCCGCGAGCATCGCCCGCCAGCCGGTGACCATCTCGAAAAAGGCCCGGATGCGTTCGCAGGCGGGACGGTTGAGATCCTGCTCCAGCAGATGAGGCCGGGCCGCCGCCTCGCCCAGGGTGCATCCCTCGCGTTCGGCCAGGGCGAGCAGCCGGGCGGCCGAGGCGTCGCCGATGCGCCGCCTGGGCACGTTGAGCACCCTCAGGGCGGCGAGCGCGTCGTGGGGATTGTTGACCAGCTTCAGGTAGGCGAGCACGTCGCGCACTTCGCGACGTTCGTAGAAGGCCGTGGCACCGACTATCTGGTAGGGGACATTCGCCAGACGCAGCGAATCCTCCAGGGCGCGGCTCTGCGCGTTGGTCCGGTAGAGCACCGTCACATCGCCGCGACGCCGCCCGCGCCCGATCTCCTCCCGCACGATCTCCACCAGGCGCGCCGCCTCGTCCTCCTCGTCCCCGAGCAGTTCCTCGCGCAGCGGGTCGCCGGCCGCGCCTGCGGTCCAGAGGTTCTTGCCCTTGCGGCGCAGGTTGTGGGCGATGGCGGCGTTGGCGGCGTCGAGGATCATGCCGGTGCTGCGGTAGTTCTGTTCGAGACGCACCAGCCGCGTGCCCGGGAAGTACTGCTCGAAATCGAGCATGTTCTCGATGCGGGCCCCGCGCCACGAGTAGATCGACTGGTCGTCGTCGCCCACGGCGAAAATGTTGCCGTGCACCGAGGACAGGGCCTTGACGAGGATGAGCTGCAGGGAGTTGGTGTCCTGGAACTCGTCCACCAGCACGTGACGGAAGCGGGACGCGTACTTCTCGCGCACCGCGTCGTGCTCCTCCAGCAGATGCACCGTCTTGAGGATCAGGTCGTCGAAATCGCAGGCGTTGCTGTCCCGCAGCCCCTGCTCGTAGGCGGCGTACACGGACGCCGCCTTCTCCTCGCGGAAGTCGGCGGCTTCGCGGCCGGCGCTCTCGGGTGGAAGGTCCTCGTTCTTCCAGCGGCTGATCACCGTGCGCAGCATGTTCGGGGCATACTGCTTGACGTCCACGCCCGCAGCGGCGGCCACCTTGCGGATCAGCCGCGTGCTGTCGTCGGTGTCGTAGATCGAAAACGACGGATCCAGGCCTATCGCGGCGCCGTCGCTGCGCAGGATGCGCACGCCGGTCGCGTGGAAGGTGCCGATCCACCCGGGCGCGCGGCCTTCTCCCACCAGCCCGTCCACGCGCTCGCGCATCTCGCGGGCGGCCTTGTTCGTGAAGGTGAACGCCAGGATCTCCCAGGGATCGCAGCGCCGCTGCGCCAGCAGCCAGGCGATCCGGGTGGTGAGCACGCGCGTCTTGCCGGTGCCCGCGCCGGCGACCACGAGCAACGGTCCGTCCGGCGCCGTCACGGCCTCGCATTGACGTTCGTTGAGGGTGGTCAGGTCCATCCGGTGTTCGTCCAAACGCAGCTCAGAATTCCGGGCCTATGCTGAAGTGGAACTCGGTCCGTCCCGCGTCGCGCAGGTCGGTGCGGCGGCCCCAGTCGAATTTCAGGGGGATGAAGCCGAGGCGGGTTCTTATACCAATTCCGTAGGCTCCACGCAAGTCCCTCATGCCCCAGCGTCCCGTCGCGTCGTCGCCGAAGGGCCGGAAGCGGTCGGTCCAGGCCGCGCCGGCGTCGAAGAACAGCGTGGCGCCGATGGGGCCGAAGCCCCATCGCGTCGGCCAGCCGAAGATGAGCGCGTCCAGCAGGGGCAGACGGTACTCGAGGTTCATCAGGGCGATCTTCGGGCCCGCCAGATGCGAGATGTCCTGGTAATCGTAGAAGTCGTAGCCGCGCAGCGTGAACGGGCCACCCAGGACGAAGGCGCGCGCGTCGTCGCCGAAGCTGCCGGCGCCCATCAGGCGCAGGGCGAAGCTGTTGCGTCGCCAGGGCAGCCAGTAGTGCCGGTAGTCGAAGACGGCCGTCCGGCGCGAGAGCGTGTTCCCTCCCACCGGGAGCGAGGGCGCGAACTGCACCAGCAGGCGACCGCCGGTCACCGGCCCGTAATCGCCGTAGAAGGCGCTGTCGTGCACGAAGGTCAGCATGGGTTGCAGCAGGCGGTACGTCCGCTTGTCGGCCTCGGCCAGGTAGATCCCGGTGGGATCGAGGCGGTAGCTGGTCTGCTCGGAGGCGAGGGCCTGCAATTCCAGGCTGACGCGCCGGAAGGTGCTGAAGGGGTAAGCGGCGAAGGCGTAGAGGCCGTAATTGCGCTCGCTGAAGAAGGTATCGTGGGGCAGGACCTCGCCCACGCTGGTCAGCACCGTGTTGTAGTAGTTCTTGTAGTGGAACAGTCCGGCGCCCAGATCGATCCGGCGCTTGAGGAAGGCGTAGGACGCGGCGAGATCGCTGTCGCTGAACGAGCCGTAGACGTTCACCAGGAAGGACATGCGGTGGTCGCCGAGCAGGTCGCTGAGATGGATCTCGTTGGCCATGGCCAGCCCGGCCTGGGGCGAGAAGAAGACGGCTCCTCCCTGCAGCGCGCCGCTCATGTCCACCGAGAAGCGCGGATGGTACTCTCGCACTTCCCCCACCACGTCCGGATCGCGTGTGGGCGGCGGTCCGCCGACACGCCCGGCCGACGCCGGCGGAGAGAGCGGGATCGGTGCGGGCCGGCTGCCGCCGGGCTCCCGCTGCGACCACTCACCGTAGACGTCGGCACAGTAGATGTCCCAGCCGCCCCGGTGGAAGGCCCCGAAGACGAGTCGGTCGGCACCCGGGGCGTAGCTGGGCTGTGAAACGCCGCCGGCGACGTTGGTCAAAACGCGCACCGAGTCGACGTGGGCACCGGACGGCGAGAGTTGCAGGGCCGCCAGGTTGTCTATGCCGCGTTCGTCGGCCACCACGCAGAGGGAACGCCCGCCGGTCCAGACCGGGTCGCGCCAGGAGCCGGCACCGGGACGCAGGCTGCGGCGCTCGCCGCCGAAGGGATCCAGGAAAACCAGGTCGGAGGGTTGTTCGTGCCAAGCGGCGAGCGTGTCGTCATCCCCGCGGTAGCGGGCCCAGAGCAGCCGGCGCTCGCCGTCCGGATCTATCTCGAACTCGTAGATCACCTCCGCGCATGGATTGTGCGAGAAGGCGAGCAGGGCGCCGTCCGGCGACCAGGCCGGCGAAGCCTCGTCGCCGGCGTCGTCGGTGACGCGGATCAGGGCCGCCCCGCCGTCCAGTGCGCGCACGGCCAGGGGGCGCGTCACTCCCGGCGTCTCGCCGCGGCGGAGGTCCAGGAGGTAGAGGTCGGTGCGCCCGGCGATCGTGCCTACCAGCGCGATCCAGCGGCCGTCCGGCGACCAGGCCGGCGACGTGGCGCCGTCGAGCCCGAGACGCAGCGAGCGGGTCACCCGGCCCGAAGCCACGTCGATGGTGTGCAACGTCTCGGCGTTCCCGCTGCGGGCGACGAAGACCACCTCGCGGCCGTCGGGCGAGAAGCTGATGTCGCTCTGGAAGGCGCGCAGGCTCTCGAAACGATCCGCACGGTAGCCCTGGGCGAGGCGACGCAGCACCTTGCCGTCGAGTGCCGACATCAGGTAGAGGCTGACCAGCCCGTCGCGGTCGGAGAAGAAGGCGATGTGTTCCCCGTCCGGCGAGATGGCGGGCCGGTGATTGAAGCCGATCTTCTCCTCGACGTGATCGGTGAGTCGCCTCGCGGCCGTGTCGGGAGCCTCCAGATCGCCGTAGGCGGGCCAGTAGCGGCGGCGCATCTCGAGCTGGAACTCGCGGTCCAGATCCTCGCGGTCCAGGCCGAGAGAGTAGCTGACCGTCCGGTCCATGCTGCGCGAGCGCGCCAGGGTGCGCCACATCTCCACCAGCTTCTGCTCGTCGTACTGTTCCGAGATCATGCGCGCAGCAGCCTGGCCCTGCTTGTAGACCATGAATCCGCCGACCTGCGAGAGGGGCCAGAGGTAGTCGTTGGTCGTGGCGTCGCGGATGTACATGTCCGCCTCGGCGTCCCAGCCGCTGCTGTACCACTCGGCCACTCCTTCGGCGAACCACAGCGGTATGTTGAAGAAGGGCGAGCGTGGCATGGTGCGACGCGAACTGCCGAACACCATGTCGAACATGAAGACATGCACCATCTCGTGACGGATCACGTGCACGAAATCGGCGTGCGACCCCGCGTAGGGCAGCACCATGCGGTTGCGCACCGGTTCGGTGAAACCGCCGGTGCCCTCCCCCAGCATCTCGTCGGAGATGTTGGTCTGGGCGAAGGCGGTGTGAGAGGCGTAGAGGATGAACGGAATCCGGGTCTCCAGCTCGTGGTCCAGACGGTCCGCATATTCCCGGTAGGTCCGTTCGGCGACGATGCTGGCGCGGACCGCGAGCTCCTCGGCGTCCGAGGCGTGCGTGATCTCGAAGTGGGGCGTGACCAGCACCCGCCAGTCCACGTTCCGGGTCTGGACCTTGTTGCGCCCGAAGTAGTAGGCGTCGGCGGCACCTGGCGCCAGGCAGACGGCTGCGGCGAGCATCGTCGCCGCCAGGATCCTGCGTAGGCGGTGTCGTCGATTCATGGGTCCCCTCAGTACTCGAAGCGGTACTTCATGTCGATGCTGTAGGTGGTGTTGCCGAGCGCCTCGTCCAGCCGCCGGCTGATCTCCGACTGCAACAGCAGGTGGTTGGTGATCTGGTACTCGACCAGCACCTCGCGGTCCTGGTCCGTCACGGCCTGGGCGAACTTGACGTACAGGTCGCGCCCGATGTACTTGCCGACCCCGATCAGGGTCTGGGTCGTGCCGTCCTCGCGCACGCGCCCGCTCTCGATGTCGAAGGTGTCCACGAGATCGAGTTCGGCGGCCACCTCGCGCTCGAGCAGGTTGAAGCCGGCCGCCATGGTGCCCTGGCGGATGGCGGAGTTGGTCTGGGTGTCGGTGGCATGGGGGGACAGGCCCAGCAGCATGCGTTCGATGTTCGAGCGCGCATAGCCGCTCTCGGAGCTGAAGTCCACGACGGGGGTCATGGCCGAGCCGGTGACCTCGACCCAGATCTTCTCCAGGCGGCGCGTACCGCCGTCGCTCGCCGGCAGGCGGACGCTGGTCTCCGCGGTCATGTCTATCGTGGGGATCACCCCCACCTCCTGGCTGAAGTCCAGGTTTCCGCGGGTCACCTTGAAATCGTTGTTGAAGACGGGCAGGTGACCCCTGTCGATGGCCATGGTCCCGCGCAGGTACATGCCGTCCAGATCGCGGACCAGTCTCACGTCGCCGCCCAGGTCCAGCTCCATGGTGCGGTTGACGATCCGGCCGCTGCTGCGCGGTGCGCGCAGGTTGAGATCCGCCAGCCAATCGGGCGCCACGGTGCCGACGCGGGGATCGCTCAGGGACGGCTGCTCGGAAAAATCGCCCACGTAGCGGGCCTCGATCACCTCGAGGTTACCCGTGAACCTGGGCACGATGAGGCTGTCCGGACCGACCTTCACGCTGGTCAGCGCCACCTCGTCGCTGCGCACCAGGGCCCGCAATTCCGGGATCGACGCCACCAGGAAGCGGTCGGCGGAGAGCCGTACGTCGAATCCCTCTAGTTCGAGGCCGGCGAAGGTCATGGTGCCGCTGCCGGCCAGGACGCCGCGCTCGCCCTCGTGCCCGCGAATGTCCGTGAGGGTGAGGACGTCGCCCTGCCAGCTGCCGTCGCAGGATATGTCCCGGTAGACCTCGCTCAGGCCCCGTATGACGCACGAGGCGCCGCGCGCCTCGACGCTGCCTGAATAATAGGGATGCTCGGCCTTTCCCGAAACGACGAGATCCAGACCGCCCCGCCCCCCCGTCTCCACGAAGGCATTGCAGATGCGCGCCAGGTCCGTGAGGTCGGAGTCGCGCGGGATGCTCACACGCATGTAGAAGGGTCCGTCGAGGGGCGAGACCGGCTCGGTGTGCAGGTCCAGCTCCAGGGGGACCTCGATACGGCCGGTCAGGGCGAGGTTCCCCCGGTGGCCGCGCAGGCCGCCCAGGGTGAGCTGGCCATCGGCATAGCCCAACGACCCCCGCAGCTCGTCCAGATGCAGCCAGTGCACGTCGAACGGCGTGCTGGTGATCCCGCCCGCGATCACGGGCCGGTAGGTGGTGCCGCCGAGATCCAGGCTGCCGTCGAAGGTGCCCGCGATGCGGTCCAGGGACGGGATGCCGAACTGGTCGATGAACGCCCAGTCGCCGTCGGTGATGTCGAGATGCAGGACCAGTTCCGCCCCCGGCCAGAACTCCTCGGGGTCGACGCCGGAATGCGAGACGAGACCGGAGACCTCGACCCGGCCGAAGTCGCTGTGCAGATCGAGACTGCGGATGTCGAGGTTGTCGTCGTAGAAGAGGGCCGCGACGGTGAGGCTGTCGATCGTGGCCAGCGGCAGGACGCAGTCGTCGAGCCGGGCCTCGAGACCCAGGAGCGGCTCGTAGGGCGTGCCGCCGAGGGACAGGGTGGCGGTCAACTCGCCGTTCAGCGATGCGCCCGCGGTCAGGAAGGAGTTCACCAGGTCGAGATCGACATGGTCGAGGACGACCTCGCCGTCAAGGTTGTCGCCGGGCTCGTCCCAGACCGCGAAACCGTGCAGCGCCCCCCAGTCTGAGACCAGGGAAGCCTGCTCCAGCCTGAAGAAGCCGTCCCCCGTGCGGAAGCGGACGGCATCCGCCAGCTGCCAGCTGTTCCCCTCGAGCATGAACTCCAGCCGCGGCAGGTAATAGCTGGCGCCGTCGGGGCCGTACTCGACCTGGCCGCGGAAGCTGAGGGTCGTGTCTCCGTGCTGGGAGCGGAAGTGGTGCAGGACGGCAGCCTGCGAGGTCGCCACGCCTCCCGTCGTGAACGAGCCCAGCTCCACGCCCGCGCAGCGCAGCGAGCGCCCGGCCAGTTCCGCGGAGACCTCGGGCGCGCCCAGTATGTTCTCGACGGAGAGATCCGCGCGGACGTCGTCGATGCGCACGGGGCCGATCTCGCAGGACGCGATGGCGGCCACGCCCTCGAAGTCGTAGACGGGATCCTGGCCGGACAAGGTGCCCGAGACCTGCAGGGCGCCCTGCAACGTCGGTACGGGCCACGCGCGGGGCAGGGTGGCGAGATCGCCGGCCAGGATCTCCAGGCGCCCCAGGAACGCGCCGCTGGTGTCCGCGTACCCGGTGAGATGGGCCGTCTGTGCGGCGTGCCGGAGTTCGAGGCTGTGGAACGTCACGCCGGCTCCGTCCCCCTCCAAGGAGACGTGCACCGAGTCGAAGGGGACCCCGGCCAGGTGCCCCTCGCGCAGCCAGCCGCTGACGCGCGTCTGGTCGGTCCCGTCGCGACGCCACAGGTTCAGCCAACCCCAGCCGTCCGTCTCGGGCAGTGCCAGGTCCGGCACCAGGCCGCGGGCGAGATCCACGTCGGAAACGTCCCCGCGCAGCTGGAAGGAGACGTCCCGCGCGTCGTGCAGATCGAACGTGCCGGAGCCGCTGAACCAGGCGCCGTTGATGCGTCCCTCGAGGCGATCCCACGCCAGCACGTCGTCCGCGAGCAGGCAGGTGCCCTGCATCCCTTCCAGATCATAACCCTCGAACTCGCCCTGGAAGGAGATGTCCAGCCACAGGGAATCCGCCCGGGTGGACAGCTGCATCCGCGTGCCGCCGGCGGCGCTGAAGCCGAGGGTCGTGTCGATGAGTTCCTCGATCTCGTAGGTGGAGATGCCATCGGCGGCGATTCTCAACGAGAGATCGCCGTCATGGGTGCGGTGGCCGGAGGCCGTCACGGCGTGGTCGTTGAGCACGAACGAGATGTGCCGGGCGTCGATGCGGCGGCTGTCCACGGTCAACAGGCCGCGCAGGTCGCGGATCATGCTGTCCCGGCTCTCCCAGCGGAGATCGCCCCGCTGGCAGACCAGCGTCAGGGACGTATCCGCCTTGACGGTGCCTCGCCACCGGACTCCGTCCAAGGTCTCCTCGATGCGTCCTTGGGGTCCCGAAACCGTCATGGACGAGCCGTACACGTCGAGATCGTCGATGCGGAACCGCGGCAAGGTGAAGGGGCTTCCGGGCCTTATCTTCGCGGCGGGCTCGGGAGCGCCGCCACGTCGGGCCCGGCAGTCGGCACCGCTCACGACGACGCGGCGCAGGCGGAGCGGGCTCTGCAGGAGTTCGGAGAAACGGTAGTCCACCGACAGGGTGTCGATGCCGACATCGACGGCGGCCCCCCGCTCGCCCTGCAGGGAGAGGGTGACGTCGTAGAGCTGCAGCCCGGTGAGCACGTTGCCGGAGAAGCTGCCGATCCTGAGGTCGCCTTCGCTGTCCCGCAGGAGATGGCGTGTGGCCAGGCGGGCGAAGTAGGGCGTGAGCAGTTCGGGGTGGGCCGCGATCCAAAAGACCGCGCCGGTCACCAGCCCCAGGGCCAGCAGCAGCGTCCATCTCTTCCTGCTCATGCGCAGTCGCATCAGAACGGGAACCCCAGCGAAAAATGATAGATGGCCTTGTCCTCGATCTTGAAGTCCGATGCGTCATCGAACTCCGTGTTCGTGAGCCTCGCCCGTTTCAGGGGAAAGCCCACATCCAGGCGCACCGGCCCCACGGGTGTGTGGATGCGCACGCCGCAACCGACGCTGTATCGGTAGTCCCAGGTCCTGGTCGCGGAATCGTCGGCGGGATCGCGCGGGTGCGAGCGCCAGCGGAAACCGCGCAGCCGGATGTCCGACGCCCGCTCCCATACGTTGCCGCCGTCGACGAAGGCCACGCCGTCGACGCGCCACTGGCTGAATAGCGGCATGGGGAAGCGCCACTCCACGTTGGTAAGCAGCAGATAGTTTCCGCCGCGCGCCGGCTGATCGGACAGGGGGACGTCGCTGGCCAGCCGCAGGGAGTCGCGCACCGCCTGGTCCGTGATCTGGGGGCCCAGGCTGCGCTCCAGGTAGCCGCGCACGGTGGAGGCGCCCCCGGCGAAGAACCGCTCCTGGTAGGGCACGCCGTCGGCGCCCCGGTCCCGCGAACCGCCGTAGGGACGCACGGCGCCGGCGCTGACGCGCCAGGCCAGCACGCCGCCCAGCGGTGTCCCGTGGTAGGCGTGCAGGCCGGCGGCGATCTTCACGAAGGAATTGTCTCCGCCCAGGGGACCGCCGCCCACCTCCATCTGCATCGTGCGCAGAGTGCCGCGGTCCGGCCGCAGCGGGTTGTTGCGCCCCTCCTCGTAGAACGCCCAGCCGACCGACCGGGTGTCCGACGAGCGCAGTTCGCTGGCCTCGTAGGCTTCCCGCAGGGACTGCTTGGCGTCGGGGTGCAGGTTCGGATCGACTTCTTCCACACGCAGCTCGACGGTATTGATGACGTGGGGACCGCCCTGGAAACGCGTCCCGAACGAGAAGCCCTGCGACTCCAGATTGAGGCCCGATTCCCCGCGCGTCTCCTTGGCCAGGAACAGGTTCGTGTCGAGCAGGAATCTGCCGAACAGGCGTGGGTAGGTGTGCAGGATGTCGTACCTGTAGTTCAGTTCGGGGTCGACGCGGTTTGCGGACAGGCGCTGGACGTCCTCGTAGTTGAGATAGTTGCGCGTGCGCAGGCGCAGACGCTGGCCTGTCCCGAACAGGTTGTTGTGGCCCCAGGCGGCCAGCAGTCGGATCCGCTCCCGGCTGCCCACGCCCAGGCCGAACTCGAAGAACGCGGGGCTGCGTTCGACGACCTGCACGAGCAGATCCGCCGTGGCGGCCGTGGTATCGGTATTGGCCGGTATGAAGCTCACGTCGCGGAAGAGCGCGGTCTCGAGCAACTGGCGCTGCGACCGTTCCACCGCGCTCCAGCGGAAGATGTCGCCCTCGCGCACCCGCAGCTCCCTGGTGATCAACTCCAGGCGGCTACGTCTCTGCCCCTCGACGGTGATCTGGCCGATGGTGTAGGCCGATCCCGCGTCGATGCTGTAGACGAGCAGGGCGTCCCGGCGCTCCTGCGTCGCGGCGTCCCGGACGGTCAGCGACGGCAGGATGGACACGTCGAGGTGGCCATGCTCCCAGAAGCGGGTCCGCATGAGATAGATGTCCGCCCCCAGGGCGTTGAGATCCGCGGGCGCCGGCACGCCGGGCCTGTAGCGGAGCCCTTTGGCCAGCTCGCCGTGGGCGAGGGAGAAACCGCCCTCGAAACGGACGTCGCTCAGGTAGGTGCGCGGGCCCTCCACGATGGAGATGTGGATCACGTCGCCGCGCCCCTCGGGATCGACGCCTACGGAATCCAGCCCCACCGAGACCTGATGGAAACCCTGATGGCGGTAGTATCGCGAGAGCTGTTTCAGCTCCGCTTCGAGCAGGTGCGGCTGGTAGCGGGCCTTGCGGTCGGACAAGCCGATGATCATCAGCGGATGGAACCAGCGGGGCTCGCGGATCTTCATGAGGGCCTTGAGATCGTCGCCGGAGAAGGTCGTGTTGCCCCGTATGACGATCCTGTGGAGCAGGTGCTGCCCGAGGCCGTAGTCGAGTTCGCTGACGGCGCCGGCGGTGCGCGGCACCCCGCCGAGGCAGCAGAAAGCCGCGAGACCCACGAGGATCGCGCGTGCACCGAAGAGCTTCCGCTGTAGTTGTATCTTGTCCATCTCGCGACTAGAGTGTAGGAACTACTTGTGATCCGATCCGTTCCCTGCCTCGTTCCCGGCAGCATATCACGGAGAAGCAGATGTCCGTCAGCATGAAAACCCCGTTGCGTCGCACCCTGACCTTGACGGCCTGGCTCGTGCCCGCGCTCCTGCTCGTCGGCTGCCGTGATGCGCAGCACCCCCTGCGCCTGGCCGATCTCACGCCG
This sequence comes from bacterium, assembly GCA_018814885.1. Taxonomy (NCBI): domain Bacteria; species bacterium. Next base: position 18,240 of record JAHIYU010000152.1, read on the forward strand.
GCGGAGGAAATGTACATCACGCGTTTCGTGACCCTGGAGCGGGCCAGAGCGGTCGCGCTCGTCGATCGTGAGGCGGGCGACGCCCTGCTGGACTCGCTGGCGGCGTCCTGGGGAGACAGCTCGCTGGTCGAGACCCGGGCGGCCCTGCCCGTCGACGCGAGCCGCCTGGAGAAGATCCACACGCTGCTGGCGACGATCCTGGACGCGGAGGAGGACTCCCTGCTCGCGGCGCCCGAGGCTCGGCGCCTGCACGTACCCGTGCCCGACCCGCCGCCCGCGGCGCTCCCTGCGGACGCGTCCGCAGGGGAGTGAGGATCGCACCCGGGTCAATGGCCCGGTATCACCTTCAGCACATCGACGACGATCACGAAGGTCATGAACAGCAGCAGCATGATCAGGCCCACCTGGGTGGCGATGGCCTGCACGCGTTCGTGCACCTGGCGACGGAAGACCATCTCGAGCAGGATGAAGACCGCGTGGCCCCCGTCGAGCACGGGGATGGGCAGCAGATTCAGCAGGAAGAGATTCACCGAGAAGAAGGCTATGAACTGCATCAGGTGGCCGAAGCTCCAGCGCAACATCTCCCCGGCCACCTGGCCGATGCGGATGGGGCCGCCCACGGCATCCAGGCCCAGGCGCCCCAGGAAGAAGTTGCCGAGCACGTTGACGGTCGACAGGATGGTGCCCGTGGTCGCCCGGTAGCCGATGCGCAGCCCCTCGGCAAAGCTCACGGAACGCGACCGGTAGAGCCTGTCGAAGAAGATGCGGCCGATGGTCGAATCGGGCAGGATCTCGGCCGGTTCCGGCACGACCGACGCCTCCTGTATCCGCCCGTCGCGCTCCCAGCGCACCTCGACCGTCTCGCCGGCCTTGCCGTTGATCACCCTGGCGATGGCGCCGAAGGAATGGACTTCCTGCCCGTCCAGCGCGAGGATGCGGTCGCCGCTGCGCAAGCCGATCCGCTCGGCCGGCCCGCCCTTCTGCACGAGCCCGACGATGTTGTCCATGGGTTCGAGGCCGAGGTACCAGCCGTTCTCCTCGCGGCGGGGCGTGAGGCTGAGTTCCAGGACGCGGCCCGCGCGCTCGACCGTGAACGGGACGCTGCGGGGATCGGGAGCGTCCGGCGTCCCGACAGCGGTCAGGCCCAGGGTCACGTCGCTCCAGATCTCGACGTCCCGGCCCGCGACGGTGAGGATCCTGTCGCCGAGCTGCAGGCCGGCGGCGGCGGCGGGAGACCCCTCCTCCACGCCGCCGATCGTGGTGACCGGTATGACCAGCATGCCGGAGGTCCAGACTATGGACGTGTAGATCAGGAAGGCCAGCAGCAGGTTGGCCACGGGACCGGCCATCACGACGGCCAGACGTTGCCAGGCCGGACGGCTGCGGAAATGCCTTTCGGGCGGGATGGGATCGTCGCGCAGGGCGGCGGCCCGGTCGCCCTCGGCGGTGCCGATGGGGTACTGGTGGCCCTCGCCCGTGCCCGTGTCCTGTATCTCCTCGAGCACCCCCTCGCCGGCCATCTTCACGTAGCCGCCGAAGGGGACCACCGACAGGGCGTATTCGGTCTCGCCGTAACGCTTGTGCAGGATCTTGGGTCCGAAGCCGATGGAGAAGGTCTTGACGTAGATGCCGGTCCACTTGCAGACGGAGAAATGTCCCAGCTCGTGGATGATGATCACGATGCCCAGGGTCAGCACGAAGGCGACGACAGTCGATATCACGTTTCTGCTCCGTCTGGATGAGGCCTGGTGTCAATCGCCGAAGAGATCGGCGATCAGCCGGACCGCCACGCGCCGGGCCGCCCGGTCCGCGGCGAGCACGCTCTCGAGATCGGCGACGGGACCCGCCGGCAAGGCTGCCAGGGCGCCCTCGATCACGCTGGCAATATCGGCATAGGCGAGCCGATCGTCCAGCAGGGCCGCCACGGCTTCCTCATTGGCGGCGTTGAGCGTGATGGTCGCGCTGCCCCCCGCTTCCCCCGCCTCGCGTGCCAGTCCGAGACACGGGAAGCGCGCCAGGTCCGGGGTGGCGAAATCCAAGCGCCCCAGTCCCGCCAGGTCGATGCGAGCGGTCTCGAGATCGAGGTGCCGCTCGCCGGCCAGGGCGTAGAGCAGGGGCACGCGCATGTCCGGCGCACCCAGCTGGGCCATGACCGCCCCATCCCGGAAGACCGCAAGCGAATGGACGATGGAACCGGGATGAACCAAGACATCGAGACGCGGATAAGGCAGACCGAAGAGCACGTGCGCCTCGATGACCTCCAGCCCCTTGTTCATCAGGGTGGCCGAATCCACCGTGATCTTGGGACCCATGGCCCAGGTCGGATGATTCAGGACCTGGTCGCGCGTCACGCGCGCCATGTCGTCGAGGGACATGTCGCGGAACGGGCCGCCCGAGGCGGTGAGGATCAGTTTCTCGATCTCCGCGGCCTCGCGGCCGACCAGGCACTGGGCCAGGGCCGAATGCTCCGAGTCGACCGGGACGATCTCCGCCCCGCCCGCCTCCGCGGCCTCGCGAACCAGCGGCCCGCCGACCACCAGGGATTCCTTGTTGGCCAGGGCGATGCGACGGCCCGCGCGCGCCGCCGCCAGGGTCGGTTCGAGCCCCACCGCGCCCACCAGGCCGTTCACCACGCAATGCGCGTCGGGCAACGTGGCGAGGACCTGCAACCCCTCCCCGCCGGGCGGCGCCAAGCGTCGGCCCAGAAGCGGATCGTCGCCGGCCAGACGGTGGGCCGCCTCGCCGGCGACCGCCACGACCGGTGCGGACGCAGCGCCCGCACGCTCCAGCCTCTCCACCAGGCGGCCCAGTTCCGCCACGCGTCCGCCGGCCGACAGACCGAGCACCCGGAACCTGTCGGGGTGACGTTCCACCAGTTCGACGACCTGGGTGCCGATGGAACCGGTGGCGCCGAGCAGCACGAGACCCACGGGTTCGGGCAATCGCCGCGGCACGCCTCCCAGGCGGTACAGGGGTTCGCAGGCCTGGACTGGACTGGTCACAGACGATCCTCCGGGGACTATCCTCGGTACTCGGTCAGACGAACGATCACGAAGTAGACGAAGGGAGCGGTGAAAAGCACAGAATCCATGCGGTCGAGCACGCCGCCGTGACCGGGCAGAAGCCCCGCCGTGTCCTTGATGCCCGCATCCCTCTTCAGCAGCGACTCCACGAGATCCCCGGCCTGGGCCAGCACCGACCCGGCCAGGCCGATGAGCGCCCCCTGCGCCAGGGAGATGAACGGCGCGAAGGTCGCTGAAGCCGTGACGCCCGCCGCGACGGCTCCCAGCACGCCTCCGAGGGCGCCCTCCAGGGATTTCCGGGGACTGACCCGCTCGAGCAGCGGGCGGGAACCCACGGCGACCCCCACCAGGTAGGCGAAGGTGTCGCATGCCCAGGTGATCGCGGCCATGAGCCCCAGGGCCCGCAAGCCCAGGTCGTAACCCGCTCCCGGGGGTGACGGCAATTCGCGCAGCTGCACGATGAAACTGCCCAGCCACCCCACATACAAAGCTCCGAGTATCGTATTCCCCGTTATTACAATAGGATGGCGAATTTCCCTACGAAACAACTCGACGATCATGACGAGCACGATCGCCACCGCCAGGACCAGCGGCAGATGGGAGCCGCTGCTCGCGCCGGCCCAGGCACACGCCAGGCCGACGGCCAGGCTCAACGGCTTGCAGGGTCCGTAGCCCTTCGCGGCGGTCATCGCGGTGAATTCGCGCAAACCCTGCAGGATCAGCACGCCGATCAGCATGCGGAAGACGAGGCCGCCCCGGAGCGCCGCCAGGACCAGCAGGGGGACGCCGACGAGAATCACCAGCACGCGCGGCACGATGTTGGCGCGCACGAAGCGCCGCCACGGCGTCTCTCGATCCGCTTGTCCGGGATCCTGTCGCAGGGAGTTCACGACCTGACCTTCAACATCTTCTTCCAGCGGGCGGGATCGAAGATGGAGCGACCGCCACCTTCCCCCTCGCCGCCGCCCTCGCCGTTCACGTCTCCGAAGCGCCGCTCCCGGCCCTGGAAATCCGCGATCGCCTCGAGCAGATCCTTTTCGCCGAAGTCAGGCCAGTAAACGGGAGTGAAGTAGATCTCGGAATAAGCCGTCTGCCAGATGAGAAAATTGCTGAGCCGGTACTCGCCGCTGGTGCGGATTACAAGGTCCGGGTCGGGAATGTCCGGGGCGTATAGTCCGCTGCGGAACACGTCTTCGTCGATGGCGGCGGGGTCCAGCTCCCCCGCGGCGACGCGGCGGGCCAGGATCGCGCAGGCCCGCAGGATCTCGGTGCGCCCGCCATAGGCCAGCGCCAGGTTCAGGGTCAGGCCGGTGTTGCCGGACAGGGCGACGATCGTGCTTGCCAGGGCTTCGCGCGCGCGTTCCGGGATGATGTCCAACTCGCCGCTGGCGACCAGGCGAACGTTCTTGCGGGCCAGCTCATCGCGCTCGGCCGCGAGGGCTTCCTCGAGAAAGCCCCAGAGGGCGCCGACCTCGGCCTGGGGACGCTTCCAGTTTTCCTGCGAGAACGTGTAGAGTGTGAGATAATCGACGCCGAGGCGTCCGCAGGCTTCGAGGGTCTGGCGCACCGCATGGCGGCCCGCGCGATGCCCGGCGATGCGGGGCAAGCGCCGACGCCTGGCCCAGCGGCCGTTGCCGTCCATGATCACGGCCACGTGACGAGGAACGCCGCCGCGGCGTTTCACCTCATCCCGCAGTCCGTCCAGCGGGGCGGCGTCGGTATTGTCCGTTCCGGAGGACATCCTAGATCTCCATGATCTCCGCTTCCTTGCGCTTGATGATCGTATCGATCTCGTCGCAGAAGCGGTCGGTCAGTTTCTGGATCTCGTCGCGCGAGTCATGCTGCTCGTCCTCGGTGAGATCGTCGTCCTTCTTGATCTGATCGTTCACCTGCTGGCGGGCCTTGCGGACGGCTATCTTGCCCTGCTCGCCGTACTCGCGGACGGTCTTGCTGAGGTCGCGGCGCCGATCCTCGGTCAGCTCGGGGATGGGCACGCGGATCAGCACGCCGTCACTGTTGGGGTTGAGACCCAGATCGGCGGCGCGGATCGACTTCTCGATGTCCCTGAGCACGCTGCGGTCGAAAGGCGCGATGGTCAGCAGTCGGGGCTCTGGCGCGCCCACGTTGGCCAGTTGCTTCAGTGGTGTCATCGTGCCGTAGTATTCGACGCGAACCGAGTCCAGCAGGGCGGGAGACGCCTTGCCCGTGCGTATGGTCGTCAGCCGGAGAGCAAGCTTCTCGACGGCTTCGGCCATTTCCAGCTCGGCTTCCTGGGTGTGATCGTTCGTCATGGCTTCGGCTCCTTGGCTACCCGGGTGCCGGCTATTTCACCGTTCAACAGGCGCATGATGTTGCGGGGATCGGAGATATCGAAGACCTCTATGGGAACGCCATTCTCCTTGCAGAGGGTGATGGCGGTCAGGTCCATCACGCCCAGTCGCCGGTCGAGGACCTCGTCGTAGGTGAGAAAATCGAACCGCACGGCGTCCGTGTGCTGCAGCGGATCCTTGTCGTAGACGCCGTCTACCTGGGTCCCCTTGAGCAGCACGTCGGCCTCGATCTCCACGGCGCGCAGGGCGGCGGCGGTGTCGGTGGTGAAGAAGGGATTGCCGGTGCCGCCGCCGAAGATCAGCACGGTGCCGGACTTGAACAGCGGCAGGGCCAGGTCGAGGGAGAAAGAGCGCGACAGCGGGGGGACCTCGCGCGGCGACAGGATGACCGAGCGGGCGCCTTCCGCGCGCAGGTAATCGCGGAGCACGGTGGCGTTCATCAAAGTGGCCAGCATGCCCACGTGGTCTGCCGTGACGCGGTTGAGCACGTCCAGGTTGGCGGAACGGGCGCGGAAGAGATTGCCGCCGCCGACCACGATCCCGATCTCGATACCCTCGCCCGCGATCCGGCTGATGTGCTGCGCCAGGCCGCTCAGGCGCTGGTGATCGAAAGGGCCCTCGTCGGAGCCGAGGCTCTCGCCGCTGAGCTTGAGCAGGATACGTGAATAGCGCGTGGCCACGCCGGCTCCCTTCACGGGCATTGCAAACCTGACAAAAAAAGGGCCCGGACCCCAGCGGCCCGGGCCCCTTGCAAATCGTTATCCGCCGATCTCGAAACGGACGAATCGCTTGATCTCCATGTTCTCACCGAGAGACCCGATCTTCGACTTGACGAGATCCATTATCGTCATGTCCGGATCCTTCACGAACTTCTGTTCCAGCAGACAGACCTCAGCGTAGAACTTGTCTATCTTACCCTGAACGATCTTGTCAATGATATTGTCGGGCTTGCCCTCTTCCCTCATCTGGGCGCGGTAGATCTCGGTCTCCTTCTCCACGACGGCGGCGTCGATCGACGCGCGGTCGAGGCCCTGCGGCCCGGTCGCCGCGATGTGCATGGCGACGTCGTGCACGAAGGCCTTGAACTCGTCGGTGCGTGCCACGAAGTCCGTCTCGCAGTTGATCTCGACCAGGACGCCGATCTGTCCGCCGGGATGGATGTAGGATTCCACGAGACCGTTGGCGGTGGTGCGGCCGGACTTGCCGGCGGCCTTGGCGATGCCCTTCTTGCGGAGATGGTCCGTGGCCTGCTCTATATCGCCCTCGCATTCGATCAGGGCCTTCTTGCAGTCCATCATGCCCGCGTTGGTCTGCTTGCGCAGATCCGCGACCATCTTGGCGGTGATATCCATGTTCGCCTCCCGTACCAGCCGGCGATCCGGCGACGTCAGGTGTTTGGGGGAAAGTCGACCTTCGGGCCGGCCCGTCCGTCGGGGCGGACGGGTCGCTGTCGGCTCACTGGCCGATGGCCTCTTCGCTCTTGCCGCTGTCCACGTCGTCGAGTGTCACCTTGGTGGGTTTGGCCACCTCGGGAGCGTCCGGCTGCACCTCGACCGCGACCTCCTCGCCCTCGGTGCGGGCGGAGCGGCCTTCGGCAATCGCATCGGCGACGACCCGAGCGTAGAGCGATATGGCGCGGATCGCGTCGTCGTTACCGGGAATCGGAAAATGCACGATGTCGGGATCGCTGTTGGTGTCCACGATGCCGATCACGGGTATGCCCAGCTTGTTGGCCTCGCGGACCGCGGTTTCCTCCTCGACCGTATCGATCACGAAGACCGCGGACGGCAATCCCTTCATGGTACGGATGCCGCCGAGGTTCTTGTTGAGCTTCTCGAAGCTGCGGTTGATCTCGAGCTGTTCCTTCTTGGAGAACTGTTCGATCTTGCCCGTGTTGCGCAGGCTCTCGATCTCGTCGAGCTTGGCCACGCGCTTGCTGATGGTCTGCCAGTTGGTGAGCATGCCGCCTAGCCAGCGCTCGGTCACGTAGGGCATGCCGCACCGCTCGGCCATGTCGCGCACGGCGACCTTGGCCTGCTTCTTGGTGCCCACGAAGAGCACGGTGCCGCCCTTGCTGGCGACTTTCTGCAGGAAATTGCTGGCGTTCCTGATTGCCCGGAGCGTCTTCTGCAGGTCGATGATATAGATGCCGTTGCGGGCGATGAAGATGTAGGGACGCATCTTCGGGTTCCACTTGCGCGTCTGATGACCGAAGTGGACACCGGCTTCGAGCAGATCCCTCAAGCCGATTTCTGCCATGGTATCCTCCAGAGTGTGGTTGGACCTCCCCGGTCTTCGACGAACGTGACGAACGCTCCAGGAGCGCCACCGGCCCCGTTCTCCAACCGGGTGCGTGATCGGGGGTGCAGCCCCCCGTGTTGACCAGGCTTTCCTTGAAAACCGGACGCGGTCCCGCCTCGCATCCGGCCGCGCAGCGGCCGGCACGGGACCCGATCCAGCTCCAGGCAGTGCCTAGCGCTTCGAGAACTGGAAACGCTTGCGGGCGCCGGGCTGACCGTACTTCTTGCGTTCCACCATGCGGGCGTCGCGCGTGAGGAGTCCGGCCTTGCGCATCGCGACGCGGTACTCCTCGTCGGCGGCGACCAGGGCGCGCGCGATGCCGTGGCGCAGGGCGCCGGCCTGTCCCGTGACGCCCCCCCCCTTGACGGTGGCCCAGATGTCGAAGGCCAGGTCCTCCGCGAGGGCGTCGAGGGGCTCGTTGATGGCCTGGATGCGCGTCGCGTCGAAGTACTCCTCCGCCGGCTTGCTGTTCACCGTGATCTTGCCGTTGCCGCCGGGCGTCACCCAGACACGGGCGACGGAGGTCTTGCGGCGGCCGGTCGCATAGAATCTCTCAGACAAACTCTCTACCTCCTCCCGCCGGGGGCCGGCGGGACCGGATGTGCGTTCAGGACACCTCGGGCAATTCGTAGACACGCGGCTGCTGCGCCTCGTGCGGGTGCTCGGCTCCTTGATAGACGCGCAGGTGCTTGAGCTGCTGGCGCGCCAGTCGGTTCTTGGGCAGCATGCCGCGCACCGCGTTGGTCACCACGAAGTCGGGGTGCTTTTCCATCATCTTCTTGATCGGGATATCCTTGAGACCGCCGACGAAGCCGCTGAAACGATGATAGGACTTCTGATCCGCTTTCTGTCCTGTCAGCTGGACCTTCTCGGCGTTGATGATGATCACGCTGTCGCCCATATCCAGGTGCGGCGTGAACGTGGGCTTGTGCTTGCCGCGCAGCAGGATCGCGATCTGCGTGGCCAGACGGCCGAGGGAAACGCCCGCGGCATCGATCACGAGCCACTCCTTGGCGATCTCCGCCTTCTTCATGCTGTAGGTCTTCAAGACACTGCCTCCAAGCTTGCCGGCTTCGCCCGGGTCGAGCGACGGGATACGGTCTGCCGCATACACCGGCGAACCGTCTCTTCACATGGCGCGGGAAAACGACTCCGGGCCGTTGTGCGACCGCCCGGCTTCCCCGGGATATACGCAGAAAACGCACGGATACGACTATTTGCAGTATCCGCAAGCGTAAGGGAGGAAATCTAGCAAATGGAGCGTCAGATGTCAAGTTGCCGAGTCGACCCTCAGGACGGATAGCGACGCCTCGCAGGGAGGCGTCAAGACCCCGTGCTCGGTGATCAGCGCGGTCACCAGAGCGGCCGGGGTGACGTCGAAGGCCGGATTCCACGCCTCCACGCCTTCGGGCGCCGTGCGCTCCGACCCGCAGGAGGTTATTTCCGCGCCGTCGCGCATTTCCACGACGATGCCCTCGCCGTCCGGCGTGCCGTGGTCGTAGGTGGAATAGGGCGCGGCCACGTAGAACGGCACGCCGTGCGCGCGGGCCATGACCGCCAGGGGATAGGTGCCGACCTTGTTGGCCACGTCGCCGTTGCGGGCGATGCGGTCGGCGCCGACGATGACGGCATCGATCCGTCCGGACCGCAGCAGCCCGCCAGCGGCGCCCTCGCAGAGCAGCGTCACGGGAATGCCCCGGACCTGCAGTTCCCAGGCGGTCAGGCGCGCGCCCTGGAGCAGGGGGCGCGTCTCGTCCGCGAACACGCGCACATGCTTGCCGGCCTCTACGGCGGCGTACACGACGCCGAGGGCGGTGCCGTAACCTCCGGTGGCGAGACCCCCGGCGTTGCAATGCGTGAGCACGCACGCCTCGGCGGGCAGGAGTGCCGCCCCGGCCTCTCCCATCCTGCGGCACAACGCCACGTCCTCGTCGCGGATCGACCGTGCCTCGCGCTGCAGCGCCTCGCCGATCGTCGCCACGTCCGCTCCGCCGGCGGCGAGGTTGTGCGCCAGGGCGGACTGCCTGTCCAGGGCCCAGAAGAGATTCACGGCGGTGGGACGCGTCGCCGCGAGACGGTCGCGGTCTCGTGCCAGGTTCGCTAGCGCCGCGGCCGTATCGCCCCCCCCCTTGCGGGACAGGTCCCACGACAGGGCCGCGCCCCAGGCCGCCGCGATGCCGATGGCCGGCGCGCCGCGCACGACCAGCCCGGCCACGGCGCCGCAGAGCGTCGACACGTCGCCGCAGACGTATTCCGCCAGTTGCGCGGGCAGACGGGTCTGATCGATGAGCACGACCGCTCCGCCGCGCCAGACGACCGTCGGGAAGGGAAAGGGCGGTCCCGGGTCTTCGCCGCTCATCCGTCCTCCTGAACGGCCGTGGTGCCCGCGGCGGCCCGCAGGGCGTCGCCCAGACGGGCCAGGGGCAGGCCCATCACGTTGAAGTAGCAGCCTTCGATGCGCCGCACCATCATGGCGCCGTAGCCCTGGATGCCGTAGGCCCCTGCCTTGTCCATGGGCTCGCCGGTCGCCACGTAGCGTCGGATCGTTTCCGGCTGCAGGGGCAGGAATTCCACCGCGGTGCTCTCGGCGCAGGTCTGGGGTCCGCCGGCACCGCCGAGCAGCGCCAGGGCCGTGATGACGGTATGACGCCTTCCCTGCAGCAGCCCCAGCATGCGCGCGGCGTCGTCCGGGGAGATGGGTTTCTCCAGCACGTTCCCGTCGAGCACGACGATGGTATCCGCGCCGAGCACGAGCCGTCCGGGGTGCGCGACGGCCACGGCCTCGGCCTTGGCCAGGGCCAGGGCGATGGCGTAACGCTCCGGATCTTCGCTCCCGACGCGTTCGGCGATCCCGGCCTCGGCGCCGCCGGCGACGCGCACTTCGCAGGGGATGCCGGCGATCCGCAGCAGCTCGGCGCGACGCGGTGATGCCGAAGCCAGCACCAGCGGGGGACCATCCTGCCACGCGATGAAGGGAGATACGATCACGGCGGGATCCTTCACGATGGGACGGGTTCGGCGTCGCGGTCCACGATCAGCGTGACCGGGCCCGTGTTGACCAGGGAGACTTCCATGCGGGCGCCGAACCGGCCTTCGGCCACATCGGGCCAGCACGCCCGCAGGATCCCGCCGAAACGCGCATAGAGTTCGGCCGCGACCTCGGGCGGCGCCGAACCGATGAAGCTGGGCCGGTTGCCCTTGCGGCAATCGCCGTAGAGCGTGAACTGGGGGACGAGCAGTATCCCCCCGCCGACTTCTGCCAGAGACAGGTTTATCCGCCCCTGCGCGTCGTTGAACAGGCGCAGGTTGACGAGCTTGCGCGCCATCCAGGCGAGTTCGGCTTCGCCGTCGCCGGCTGCGAAGGCGGCCAGGACAAGCAGGCCGCGGCCGATACGGCCCGTCACTTCGCCGTCTACCCTCACCTCGGCGCTGGCGACCCTCTGCACCACGCATTTCACCGTCGCGCCTCCCTGCAGCCCGGTTTCATCAGTCCACCTGGTACCTTTCGACCTGCTGTACGTTGGGTACGCGGCGTACGGCCTTGAGCACCTTGTCCAGGTTGTTCAGGTTGCGCACCTCGATGAGCAGGGTGGCGCGGGCCAGTTCCGCGTCGGTCTGGAAGTCGCCGCTGCGGATGTTCACGCCCACCTTGTGGATGGCCTCGCTGAGATCCGCCAGCAGGCCCTTGCGGTCTAGACCCGTGATGGTGAGCTTGACCATGAAGATCTGATCGGCATCTACATCCCAGGTGACCTCGATCAGGCGCTCCTGGTCCGCATCCTGGAGATTCGAGCAGCCCATGCGGTGCACGGACACGCCCCGGCCGCGCGTCACCACGCCGACGATCTCGTCGCCGGGAATCGGTTCGCAGCAGCGCGCATACCGCACCATGAGATTGTCCAGCCCCTGGATGCGCACGCCCGACACCCGGCGTCGCATGAAGGTGGCGTAGATATCCTTGCCCATGTCCACGAGCTTCTGGGGCGACTTCTTCTCGCTGGGATCGAGCCGGTTGAGGATCTTCGCGTGCGTGAGGTCCCCGGCGCCGACGGCCGCCAGCAGCTTGTCCAGTTCGGAATAGCCCAGCTGTTGCCCGAGTTCCTCGAGGTCGCGGTCGATGTCGACATCGAGCTTGCGCTTGCGTATCTCGCGCACCAGGATCTCGCGTCCCAGCTTCACGCTGTCCAGGAACTGGGTGGATCTGATCCAACGCCGCACGTGATGCCGCGCCTTGGCGGTCTTGACGATCTCCAGCCATGACGTGCTGGGGTGTGAATTCCTGCTGGTCAGGATCTCCACGCTGTCGCGGCTCTGCAGCGGCGTGGCCAAGCTGACGATCCTGCCGTTGACCTTGGCGCCCGCGCAGTGCAGGCCCACCTCCGAATGGACCTCGAAGGCGAAATCGAGCGGCGTGGCGCCCTTGGGCAGCTGGAAGAGATCGCCGCGCGGGCTGAACACGAAGACCTCGTCCTGGAAGAGGTCGATCTTCATGTTCTCCATGAACTCGCGCGGGTCGGCCACGTCCTCCTCCCACTCCATCATCTGCCGGAGCCAGTTGACCATGCGGGAGAAATCGATCGACTCGTTGGCGCCGCCCTCCTTGTAGCGCCAGTGGGCGGCGATGCCGATCTCGCTGCGCTCGTGCATCTCGTGGGTGCGGATCTGGATCTCGAGGAACTTGCCGCCGGTCACCTGCACCGTGGTGTGCAGCGACTGGTACATGTTGGCCTTGGGGTTGGCGATGTAGTCCTTGATCCGGTCCTGCAGGGGCGTGAACATGCTGTGCACGATGCCAAGGGCGTGATAACAGTCCACCTTGGTCTCGACCAGGATGCGCAGGGCGTAGAGGTCGTAGACGCGCTCCAGGGGCACGTTCTGGGACTTCATCTTGTTGTAGATGGAGTAGAAGTGCTTGGGACGCCCTGATATCTCGGTCTTGATGCCGGCTTCCGACAGGGCGTCCACCAGCGGGCGCCCGATCTGCTCGATGACCCTCTCGCGCACGGTGCGGCTCTGCTTGACGCCCCGTTCGACCTCGAAGTAGGCGCTGGGATCTAGTACCTTGAAGGCCCGGTCCTCGAGTTCCCACTTGACCTTGGCCAGGCCGAAGCGGTGGGCCAGCGGCGCGTAGACATCCAGCGTCTCGCGCGACATCCCCTGCTGGCGATCGGGGGACAGGAACTCCACGGTCCGCATGTTGTGCAGGCGATCGGCGAGCTTGATGAGCACGGTGCGCGGATCCTGCGCGATCGAGAACACCAGCTTGCGGTAGTTCTCCGCCTGGCGGGTATCGGGACTGTGGGAGCGGATGTCGCTGATCTTGGTGACGCCGTCGACCATATGCACGACCTCTTCACCGAATCTCTCGCGCAGCTCATCCAGGGTGACCCCGGTGTCCTCGACCACGTCGTGCAAAAGGCCGGCGACGAGGGTGTCCACGTCCAGACGCAGGTCCGCGAGAATGCCGGCCACGGTCAGGGCGTGGGTGAAGTAGGGCTCGCCGCTCTTGCGCAGTTGACCGGCGTGGGCCTCGTTGCCGAACCGGAAAGCCTGCCAGAGACGGTCGCGGTCCCCATGCGGATTGTACACGCCCACCTTGCGCACCACGGCGCGCATCATGGCGTCGAGATCGACCTCGCCGACGCGGTGTGAGATTCCTTCGCTCATGACGCATCCGCCGGTGTGATGTCGATCAGCTGCTGCTGGACGGGGTCCACCGCGGTGCCGCGGCGCGGGCGCCAGGTATTCGGCTCGAGCCTGAATAGGATGTCCCAGCGCCGGTCGATCAGGTCGCGGGCCCTCCCCTGCTCGCTGTTGACCATTTCCGCCCATGCCTGGCCGCTGCCGAAGCTGATGAATTCGCGGGACAGGGACGGCGTACCGCCTCCGCTCGGCCTGTCGGGACCCCGGAAGGTGAAGCGCAGGTGTTCGCCGGCGCGCCCGAGCATGTACGGCAGCCGCGCCAACCGGAGGCCGTTGCAACGGAACACGGGGGAACGGTTGCCCTCGCCGAAGGGGGCCAGCAGTGCGATTTCGCATGTCAGCCGGGCTATCTCGTCCGTGTCCATCTCTGTCAGCGACAGCATCAGATCGTAGACCTCGGGTATGCCGCCGTTGCCCGGATCCGCACGCAACGTGCCCAGGAAGGCCTCGCGGAACGCGTCAAGGTCGGACGTGCGCAGGGTCATGCCGGCCGCCTGGGGGTGGCCGCCGAACCTGATCAGCAGGTCCGCGCAACGGTCGAGCGCGGCCTTGATGTCGATGTCCGGCACGCTGCGGGCGGAACCCCTGGCCTCCCGGCCTTCGAGGGAGAAGAGGATCGTCGGCACGTTGAATATCTCGACCAGACGCGCCGCGCTGATGCCGATGATGCCGCGGTGCCAGTCCGCCGAGCCCAGGACCAGGCCCGGGTCGCCGCGTTCCGCGTAGGGACGCGCCTGCGCCACGGCGTCCACCTTGACCTGCATGTCGGCCTGTTTGCGCCTCTCGTTGGTGTCGTCCGCTTCCTTGGCCAGGCGGCGGGCCTCCTCGACATCATGGGTCAGCAGGAGATCGAGTGCCGTCTGGACGCGGCCGATGCGCCCGCAGGCGTTGAGCCGCGGCGCGACCTGATAGGCGATGTTCGTGGCGGATACGGGGAAGCCGCCGTCGAGGCCGGCGATCGACAGCAGGGCCGCCACGCCGGGGCGGACGGACGAGTGGTCGCGGATACGTTCCAGACCGCGCAGGACCAGGACGCGATTCTCGCCCACCAGGGACATCTGGTCGGCGATGGTGCCGAGGGCGGCGAGGTCGATCACGGTGAGCGGGAAATCGGGAGGCAGGCAGCCGGGAACGGCGGCGACCAGGGCCTGCACCAGCTTGAAGGCGACCGCGGCTCCACATAGCTCGGGATTGGGATACCGGTTGCCCTCGCGACGCGGATTGACCAGCGCCACGGCCGCCGCCGGCCGCTGGTCGAAGAGGTGATGATCCAGGACGACGACGTCCATGCCCAGATCGCGCGCCAGGCCCAGCTCCGCGTGCGCCGCCGAGCCGGTGTCCACGGCCACCAGGAGATCCACCCCCTGCGCGCCCCACTCCGCGAGCTTGTGCCTGGCGATACCGTACCCGTCGCCGATCCGATCCGGCACGAAGGGCGGGGTCGGCCGTGCGCGATTCCCATCGACGACGAGATTGACGAAGAGCTCGGCGAGGATGGCGGTGCCGGTCAGGCCATCGACGTCGAAGTCCCCGTGGATGGCTACCTTTTCCCGGCGCGAGGCGGCACCGAGCAGGCGCGCGACGGCCGTGTCCATCTCGTCGAGCAGCAATGGATCGTGCAGATGGTCCAGGGTCGGGTAGAAGAACTGTTCCAGCTGTTCGGTACTGGTCTGCCCGCGCGCTGCGATCAACGCCACCAGGTGCTCCGAGGCGGGGCCGGGCAAGGGCAGGGCACGTCTGACGGACTCGAGCACAGCCGCCGTGGGCACGGCGGTCGACGCCCAGGCGCGGCGCGTGAACAGGCCGGCGGGAGCGGCCTTCTCGACGCGTCGCGCCGAAGTCGCACGGCTCGGGCCGGATCCGTCGTCGAAGTGCATCTCGAACTGCAACTCATCCTCCGTCGGATACAACCCGGCGACACCGGAGGGGGTGTCGCGCATCCCTCCCGTTGCCGGGTTTGTCGCGTTCGGGAAGCCGGTCGTAAGCCGGGTCCTGTTGCCGCGCGGGCGGCGACGACCATGTATCTGGGATCGACGTTGCCGCCGACCTCAAGCGACCTACCCGGGAGTCGAGCGAGGCGGGCCACCTCATCCTCCCCTATATGGTCTTGCTCCAGGTGGGGTTTACCATGCGGCGCCTGTCGCCAGGCGCCCGGTGAGCTCTTACCTCACCTTTTCACCCTTACCGCGGCGCGAGGCCGAGGCGGTATGTTTTCTGTGGCACTTTCCGTAGGATCACTCCCCCTGGGCGTTACCCAGCACCCTGCCCTGTGGAGCCCGGACTTTCCTCGAACCCGGTCGGGTCCGCGGTCGTCTCTCCGACTTCCCGTCTCCATGATAGACCTTCCCGGCGCCCATGTCACGTCTGCGGATATGCCCCGAATGGGATGTGTCGAAGATCCTGGATGATGGGCCGGGAGCCCTGGTTCGACATGCTTCTGGGGGGACGCTCGTCGCCGCCCTCCTGGCTGCGCGGCCCTCCAGACGACCCCGCAGAAGCGTGTCGAACCAGGGGTCCCTCCCTCACCAGGATATCGAACACCCCTGCCAGGGTATATCCCGAGACGTGGGGTGAGAGGGATACCGGACGGGGCGTCTGGAGGGGGTCGGAGCCAGGAGGGCGGAGATCCCCGGAAGCCGAGCGAGGAGCCGACAGGAGGTCGGCGACGATCGCCCCCGGCCGGTGTCCCTCTCACCCCACGTCTCTTCATGGACATATCCTGGTCAGGAGTTTCAGATCTTGTTGTCGAGGGCGAGGTTGGCCAGCCGGTCGGCGAGCTTGTTGTGGTCGCGCCGGACGTGCCGGATGGTCACCTTGTCGAGGGAGCGCATCAGGCTGATGACCTGGCGGTAGAAGGGCAACAGATCCTGGCTCTTGACCCGGTACTGCCCGGACAGCTGGCGCGCCACGAGTTCGCTGTCGAGGTTCAACAGCACGCGCCGCACGCCCCAATCGCGCACGAAGAGCAGGGCGCGGAGCACCGCCTGGTATTCGGCGGCGTTGTTGGTCGCCCGGCCGATCTTCTCCGCGTGGCAGCAGAGCTTCTCGCCGCCGTGCTGCCCGAAGACGATGCCGATGGACGCGGGGCCGGGGTTGCCGCGGCTCGCGCCATCGGTCCAGATCTCCAGCACCTGTTCTCCCCGAGCGGGCAGCGGGCTCTCCCCGAGTCCGGCCGCGGGGAGGAGCGACGCCGCCTCTTCGCTGAGTGTCTCTTCCGCGGCCGCCCGCCTCACGGGCGCGGAGGATGGCGCGGCGTCCGTCTCCAGGTCGCGTCGCCACTGCTTGAGGCGTTTCTTGAGATCACCGGGCGTGAGACCGCATTCACGCGCGAGTTGACGGAGGTTATCGCTCTTCTCCAGCGTCCGCAGGAGTTCGCCGAGGGTCGCAGGCTGTTGTTGATCCGACATCTCAGCGCCCTCCCGGGGCGGGTTGCGAGCCACGCCGGACGTTAAGAAAGGGTGCTGTGGCACCCTCTCGACGGCATGGGAAATGGTGGGCGATACTGGACTCGAACCAGTGACCTCTCGCGTGTGAGGCGAGCGCTCTAGCCAGCTGAGCTAATCGCCCTACCCTTCCGCTCGAGTCCGGTAGTGGTGGGCCCACCAGGACTTGAACCTGGGACCGACCACTTATGAGGCGGTTGCTCTAACCGACTGAGCTATGGGCCCTCCGAACTCGGCGCAGAACGATAAGGGCTGCCCTGCACCCGGTCAAACCAATTATGACCGGATCAGACTATCTCGGTATAGCCCTTCAGCTTCCGGCAACGGCTGGGATGCCGCAGCTTGCGCAGGGCCTTGGCCTCGATCTGCCGGACCCGTTCGCGCGTGACCTTGAAGATGGTGCCCACCTCCTCGAGCGTGCGCGGCGTGCCGTCGCCCAGCCCGAAACGCAGGCGGATCACCTTTTCCTCCCGGCGGGACAGCGTGCTCAGGACCCGGTGCAGCTGATCCTTGAGCATCGCGTGGGCCGCAACGTGCGAGGGCGAGAGCGCGCCGGTGTCCTCGATGAAATCGCCGAGGCTGCTGTCCTCGTCCTCGCCGATGGGACGGTCGAGCGAGACCGGCTCCATGCTGGCCTTGAGCACCCCGCTGACCTTTTCCATGGGCATTTCGAGGCAATGGGCGATCTCCTCCGGGGACGGGTCCCGCCCGAGTTCCTGGACCAGCTGCCGCTGGGCGCGGTTGACCTTGTTGATGGCCTCGATCATGTGCACCGGCACCCTGATGGTACGCGCCTGGTCCGCGATGGCGCGCGTGATGGCCTGACGTATCCACCAGGTGGCGTAGGTCGAGAACTTGTACCCCTTGCGGTAATCGAACTTCTCGACCGCACGCATCAGACCGGAGTTGCCCTCCTGGATCAGGTCCAGGAATTCCAGGCCGCGGTTGGTGTACCGCTTGGCGATGCTGATCACCAGCCGGACGTTGGCTTCGATCATCTCGCGCTGGGCGGTGTCGACCTCGCAACGACCGTTCTCGATTTCCTGCGCCAGCCCGGCGAGGCGGGCGGTGGGCAGGCCGACCTCCCGCTCCACCTCCGTGATCTGCTTCTTGTAGCCGCGCGTGGAAGCACCCGATTTCTCGCCGGCGCTCTCCTTCTCGATCCGGGTCTTGAGATCGCGGACCTTGTTGTCCACGAGCAGCAGCCGGTTCGACAGGTGGTCGATCTGCTGAGGCGAGAGATGCAGGCCGACGAAAGTGTCGATTATCTTGCGCTCGCGGGACTGGACCATGCGGGTGAGCGTGGCGGATCGCGTGGGGTTCTTGCACTTGTGGAGCTCCGCCTTCTGGCTGACGAGCTCGGCCTGCCATTTCTCGATGCGGTCCACGGCCCGCAAGATGCGCTGGCCCTCCTTGCGGGGAGAGTAGTGCACGTTCCAGGTGCTGCTGTCGTGCTGGACCACCTCGTCCACGAGGATGTGCTCCTGGCAGAGCTGTTCGGCGATGCGGCGCAGCTCCAGCAGGGTGAGCTTGGTCCGCACGGTGGCCCGCAACACCGAGAGCAGACCCTCCTCCATGCGCTTGGCGAGATCGACCTCGCCCTGCCTCGTCAGCAGCGGCACGCGTCCCATCTCCCGCAGGTACATCCTCACGGGATCGTCGTACTTCATGCTGCTGCGTTGGGCCTTGCGCTGGGCGGCCGTCCGGCGCTTCAGCCTCTCGGTTTCCTTGCGCCGCTTGCGCTTCGCTTCGGCTTCGTTCTCGTAGACGTCGATCTTCACCTCGAGCAGCTTATCCAGCACCAGCTCGTAGAGATCGACGATCTGCTCCTCCTCGCCGATCAGTTCGTTGACCTGATCCAGGAGAATGTATCCGCCGTTCTCGCTGGCCTGCTTGCGCACTCTGTCGACGATGGTCTCGAGCTTCGCATTGACCTTGGACAATCTAATCCCCCTCGCCGACGGTGCGCGTCCGCAGGGCCTCGCTCAGGCGTCTGCGCTCCTGGTCGGATTCAAGTCGATCGAGGCAATCCCGGACGACCCGTTCGTGGTCGACCTCGTCGATCACCTCCAGCCCGGTGAGCAAATCGGTCACGAAGCGACGATAGCGGTCGTCGCGATCGTGCCAGCGGGCCTGTACGAAAGCGGCCGGTGCGACGGCTTCGCCGCCCGCGCGCGCCTTGCGCCAGGACTCCAGATCACCGCGCAGCGCTTCGCCCGTCTCGCTCGCCAGCCGTACCCCTTCCAGCCGTGCCAGCATCGTCTCCACGGCGCGTCCGCTGGCATCGCACAAGGCATGGGCCAGCATCTGGGCCGCTATGGCCTCGGCGTTGAGGTCGGATCTCCTGCGCGCGGCCGTCGCCGCGGGCCCGTCGATCCCGCCGACCGGCACCGCGGGTTGCTGTTCCACGTCGGTGTAGCGCCGCGTGTTGTTGAGACGATCGATCTCGGCACGCAGGATGTTCCCGTCAAGATGGAAAAGATCCGACGCCTCCGCCACCAGATAAGCCTGTCGAATCGGATCGTTGATCTGGGCGATGGCCTGCAGCCCCGTCTTGACGGCTCTTTCCATGCCGGCCCGCCCGAGGCCACTGCCGGCGGCCAGGTCATGCAACAGCGGCAGGTATCCGGGCGCCGCCTCCAGCAGCCCGGCCAGGGCCTGCGCGGTGTTCTCCTGCAGGAAAGAGGCAGGATCCTCCCCTTCCGGCATCCTCGCGATACGGACTTCCAGTCCCTCGGCGACACCCATGCCCGCCGTCTTCACGGCGGCCTTCAAACCGGCGGCGTCACCGTCGAACAGCACGTAGACCGTGCGGCAGCCGCGCCGCAACGCCCGGGCCTGCTGGGTCGTGAACGCCGTACCGCAGGTGGCGACGCTGTTGCTGAAACCCGCCTGGGCCAGCGCGATCTGGTCGAGGTAGCCTTCGACCAGGATGGCCGTCTTGCTGCGGGCGATGGGAATCCTGGACAGGGAAAAGCCGTAAAGCAGCTCCCGTTTGTTGAAATAGTCGCTCTCTGCGGAGTTCAGGTATTTCGGCTCCCCGTCGCCCAGGATGCGGCCGCCGAACCCGGCGATCCGCTGGGCTATATTCCTGATGGGAAAGATAATCCGGTTGCGGTAATAAGCAAAAAGCTCGTCTCGACGCCCCTTGCGCAAAAGACCGGCGCGCCGGGCCAGGTCGGTGTCCACGCCCTGGCGCTGGAGCCCGGACCGGAGCCAGGAGGTGGCGCCGGGAGCGAAGCCCACGTCGTAGCGACGCAGGATCTCCTCGCTGAAGCCGCGGTCGGACAGGTATGTCCGGGCTCCGGCTCCGGACGCGTCCCAGAGGGCGTCCGACCAGAGCGCGGCGGCGGTCTCCTGCGCCCGGAAGAAAGCCTGGCGCTCCCCCTCCGTCTCGTCGTTGTCGACCAGAAAGCGGGACAGGTCGATGTTGAGCGGGCGCGCCAGCACTTCCAGCGCTTCGGGAAAGGACAGCCCCTGCAGCTTCATCAGGAACGAGATGGCATCGCCTCCCTCGCCGCAGCCGAAGCACTTGTATATCTGGCGCTGGGGATTGATGTGGAAGCTGGGTGTCTTCTCGCGATGGAACGGACAGAGCCCCTTGAAGGAGGTTCCGCTCGCCTTGAGCGTGACGTATTCGCGAACCAAGCCGACGATATCGGTCTCTTCCTTGATGCGTGATACCACATCCTTGGGCAAGACCGGTGTCATCGGCACGGCACCCCCCGGCTGGCGACAGCGTGGTTCTGGCAACTATCGTGGGACCGTATAACTTAGCTACAAACCCTCGAAATGTCCACCAGGCAGGGGCTTTTCGGATGCTTCCGTCCAATATCGACCCGGATCGCCCTGCCGCGCGTCAGATCGACCCGGGTCAAGCCAGCATCACGATGGTGCGCCCCTCGCCGCCCTGATCGGCCGGCGCGGTGGCGAAGGAGGCGACCCGCGCATCGGCGGCGAGCCGCTCGTGCAGATGGGCGCGCAGGCGCCCGGTGCCGAAACCGTGTATGACGCCGATCTCGTTGATCCCGGCGGGGATCGCCCGGTCGATGAGGCGGTCCAGAGCCTCCCACCCCTCCTCGGCGCGGACACCGCGCAGATCGATCTCGTGGACGGCGGGCGCGCCCGCGGTGCTCCAGCGCCAATCGCCGGTACCGGCGGTCTCGCGGTTATCGTCCGCCTCCGGTGCGGATTCCACGAGTTCCGGTGTCAAGGTCAACCTCATGCCAGCGGCGTTGACGGTGATCCTGCCGCCTCTGATCTCGGCGACGCGTCCCGTCAGTCCGAGGTGCGGCACGCGCACCCAGTCGCCGCAGGCGGGCTCCGTCGCGGGAGGGGACTCGGCGCCGCCGCCGGGCAGGCGCTCACGGAGCCTGGTCAGGGCGTCACGCCCGTAGCGGATCGCCTTGCCGTCGGCGCCGCCGACGCGCAGCTCACGCACGACGCGTTCCAGGGTGCGGCGGGCTTCCGCCAGGAATCGCTCTGCCTCCCCGCGGGCGGCCTCGAGCAGGTCCGCGCGCTCCTGGTCGATCCCGGCCAGGCGGCGGGTAAGCTCGCGTCTGGTGTGGGTAGCCGCATCGGCGTCCAGCCGCGCGGCGCGCTCCGCCTCGCGCAGGCGCCGCGCGCGGGCGCCGAGTTCGACCAGCAGCCGCTCGATCTGGAAACGCGCCTCTCCCACGCGCTTCCGGGCGCGTTCCAGGAGGTCCCCGGGAAAGTCCAGGCGTGCGGCGATATCGAACGCGTGGCTCGCACCGGGCACGCCGAGGCGCAGGTTGAACAGGGGGCGCAGGCTCCGTTCGTCGAACTCCATGGCGGCGTTGGTCATCTCGGGATGATCGCCCACGGCGGCCTTGAGCAGGCTGTAATGGGTCGAAGCGACGATCGTCGCGCCCCGATCCGCCAGTTCCTCCAGGACCGTATAGGCCAGGGCGCTGCCTTCCTCCGGGTCGGTGCCGCTGCCGATCTCGTCGCAGAGGATCAGGGTATGAGCGTCGGCGGCCGCCAGGAAGCCGGCCAGATGTCCCAGGTGCGCTGAAAAGCTGCTGAGCGAGAGGGCGATCGACTGGTCGTCACCGAGATCGACGAATACCTTGCTCATCAGCGGCAGGGTGCTGTCGGCCCGCACCGGCAAGTCCCAGCCGCTCTGGGCCAGCAGGACCATCAGGCCGACGCATTTCAAGGCCACCGACTTGCCGCCGGCGTTGGGGCCGCTGACCAGCAGGACGTGCGTCTCGCCGGGCAGCCGCAGATCGAGGGGAACGCAGCCCTGTTCATCCGCTGTCGCCCGGGACAAGAGCAGCGGGTGGCGGGCTCTGCGCAGATCCAGCCGTGCGCCCGCGGCGGGAACGACGACCGCGCCGTCGACGGCGAAACTCCAGCGCAGGGCTGCGCAGATCTCGTCGACGCGCAGGGCGAAATCGCACGACAGGGCCAAGTCCGCGGCATTGGCCTCGACGAGACTGTTCAACTCCAGGACGATCCGTTCCTCTTCGGCCGCCGCGTCCAGCCTGCGCTCGGCCAGTTCGTTCTGCCGCTGGACCACCGCGGCAGGTTCGATGAAGAGGGTGCCGCCGCTGGCCGAGCGGTCGTGCACGATACCGTCGACAAGACTCTTCGCCCCGGCGCGCACCGGCAGGCAAAACCGTTCGCCCCGCAGGGTGGGTTCGGGGGCGGTCAGTGCGTTGCGCTCGCGTGCGGCGGCCATGGCGCGGGCCACCTCGGCGCGGACGCCCCTCTCCCCGTCGCGAATCACGCGGCGCAAGCGGGACAGCTCGGGCGTCGCGTCGGCGCGGACGCATCCGTCGCGATCCAGGTAACGGCCGATCGTCGCGGTCATCCCTTCCTGGCCGGCCAGCTGCCTGGCGCCGTCGCACCAGCGGGGGCTGACCGCCTCGCGCGCCAGGAAATGAACGCGCAAGCGGTCCAGTTCGGCCGCGATGCATGCCAGGTGGATCAGTTCGCCGCCGTCGAGTCGCCGGGGCCGGTCCCGCTCGAGCAGGGCCACGGCCTCGGTGACGTCGCACAGCGGCGGCCAGACGTCGCGCTCGCTCTCCGGACGCAGTTCCGCGGCCAGCAGGTGGCGCAGCAGGATCGGTGCCGTGTCGACGTAGGGACGCCGCGCCCTGACGCGCATTGCCGCCAGGCCGTTGCGGCAGTGGCGGGCCACCAGCGCGGTCACGCGTGCCCATTCGAGAAGCCGCAGGCTTCGCTCGTGCTCCGGCGTCGCAGGCAGCACCAGGTCACGGTCGGCGGCGGCTATTTCGTGAAGGAGGGAGTTCAAGCGTCACTCCCGGTCTTCGTCGAGCCTATCGGAGACTGCCTCGCGCAAGGAGGAGGCGGCCTCGCCGGGGTCGGGCAGCTCCTCGAACCCGTCGCGTGCCCGTTGCCAGAGGCGTTCCAGGTCTTCGTGATCGCCGCGCACCACGAAAGCGTAGAGCGTCGGCGCCGCGCCGTGGACGATCCTGGTCACGGGATCGCTCCGCACCTGCTTTGCCAGGTCGTCGTCGCCCGTGATACGACAGGCGAGCATCAACAGGACGCTGCACACCAGCACGCCGATCAGCATGCCGAGCAGGGCTCCGCCCCAGCGGTCCACCCAGCCCAGGACAGATACGCGCAGGGCCTTGGCCAGGCTCCACGCGGCCAGTTTTGCCACGAGCAGCAAGGCCGCGAATACCAGGAGCCAGCCCAGGGGCCGGGCCCATCGGTCCTCGAGGCCGGCGGTGTCCTGCAGCCAGTCTGCGGCCAGGAAACAGTAGCGGGAGGCCAGGAGCACCGAGGCCACCATGCCGACGAACTCCAGGACACGGCGGATCAGGCCCGCGCGCCAGCCCGCGACGGCGAAGACGAGCAGCAGGGCCAGGGTCGCGATGGTCAGCCAATGCATGTGGCACTCCTTGCGCGTTAGCCGGCGAGCAGGGACTTGACGAGGGCGCTGACCCGGTTGCCGTCGGCGCGGCCGCCCGTCCTGGCCATGGCGGCTTTCATCACCTGTCCCATGTCCTTCAAGGACGAGGCGCCGGTGCCGGCGATGGCCTCGCGGACGATGGCCTCCAGCACTTCGTCGTCCAGTTCGGCCGGGAGGTAGGACTCGACGATCGCCAGCTCGGCCTCGGCCCGGGCCACAAGATCCTCGCGGCCGCCGTCACGTGCTCCCGCGAGGCTGTCCTTGACCTTCTTCAGGTAGGCGCGCAGCACCTTGACGACGCCCTCGTCGTCCAGCTCCTCGCGGGTGTCGATCTCCACCTGCTTGATGGCGGCCTGCAGCATGCGCATCACGGTCAGACGGTCCTTGTCCTTGGCCCTCATGGTCGTGATGGTGTCCTGCTGGATCCGCTTCGCCAGTTCCGAATTCGCCATCTCGATCATCCTTCGTTCTGTCGAGCGTCCGAGCGTGCCCGAACGACTATGCACCGGGCGCGGGTTCGGCGTCGAGCAGCATCTCGCGGACCGCGGCAAGCAGGGCCAGTCCCGCGCAGGCGGCCGTCTCGGTGCGCAGGCGGTGGGGCCCCAGCCGGACTGGCGTCCCCGCGCCGGCGAGCGCGGCGAGTTCCCGCTCGTCCCAACCGCCTTCCGGGCCGACCACCCATGCCAGGTCGCCGGCGACGGCGATCGCCCCCCCTGCCGATGCGAAGAGCCTTCCGGGCGACAGCAGGCCCGCCTCGTCATCCCGCCAGTTCCGGTCCCGGGCGCGCGCCACACCGTAGTACAGGCCGCCGCCGCGCCAGACGGAGAGCCAGTCGCTCAGGTTCGCGGGCGGCGACAGGTCGGGCAGCCACGCGCGACCCGACTGCTTGGCTGCGCCGGCCAGGATCGCGCCCCAGCGCTCGAGTTTGCCCTCGCGCGGCGCGATCTCGCCCCGGGCGGTCAGCAGGGGCTGGATCGCGTGAGCGCCCAGCTCCACGGCCTTCTCCAGGGCCCACTCGAAATGGCGGCCCTTGACCACGCTGCAGGCCAGCCACAGGCGCGGGCGCAGCAGTTCGGCCCGGTCGAGTTCGCTCGCCTCGATGCGGAGTCTGGCCGCGGGGCCATGGGCCCGGAGCAAGGTGGCGGTCAGGCGGCGGCCGCGGCCGTCGGTGAGCAGGACCTCGTCGCCGGCGCGGGCGCGCATCACCTTGAGCAGGTGCCGGCTCTCGCCGGCGGGCAGAGCGACCTCGTCGCCGACGGTCGGCGGTTCCTTCTCGGCGGCGGGCGGCAGATGGTAGTACCGCATGACGATCTCCCGCGTCAGTCGAAGAGGTGCCGGCTCGGCGCGGGCGTGCGGGCGGCCAGCACATCGCGCAGCTCCTCCAGGCGGCGCTTCTCGTCCGCCGAGAGCCCGTCGGGCGTCCAGGCGATGACGCGCACGAGCTGATCGCCGACACCGTTGCGGTTGAGCCGCGGCATGCCCTTGCCGCGCAGACGGAAGATCTTGTGGGATTGCGTCCCGGCGGGAATCTTCAGGGCGACGCGGCCGTCCAGGGTCGGCACTTCGGCCTTGACCCCGAGCATGAGGTCCACCGGCGACACCGGCAGGTCTATCAGCAGGTCGTCGCCGTGACGCTCGAAGAGCTCGTGCTCGGCCAGCTCGATCATGACGCGCAGATTGCCCGTGGGCCCCCCGCGCTCGCCGTCGTCTCCGTGGCCGGGTATTTCCATGTAGTTGCCGGAGGCCACGCCCAAGGGGACACGGACCTCCACCGTCTCCTCGCCGCGCACCGTGCCGGTGCCGTGACACGAGCCGCAGGGATCGGAGATGAGGCTCCCGCGTCCCCCGCACCGCGGGCAGATGCCCTCGGTGACCATCTGGCCGAGCAGCGAGCGACGGACCTGGCGCACGCGGCCGAGCCCATTGCATTCGGTGCAACTCTGGGGTTGGCTGCCCGGCGCCGCGCCGCTGCCATCGCAGTCGTGGCAGGCGACCTGCTTGCGCAACTTGATCTTCTTGCGCACGCCTTGCGCCGCCTCCTCGAGGGTGAGCTTGACCCTGACCTGAAGATCGTGGCCGCGGTTGGAGGCCGGTCCGTTCCCCGGCCCGCCGCCGGCGCCGAAGATGTCGCCGAAGCCGCCGAAGTTGCGCAGGAACGACTCGAGAGCGTCGTTGATGTCGAAACCGCCCGCGAAGCCCCCCGCGCCGCCGAAACCGGCCGTCTGGTCGAAGGCGGCGTGGCCTAACTGATCGTACTTGGCGCGTTGCTGGGGATCCTTGAGGATCTCGTAGGCCTCGGTGGCCTCGCGGAACTTCTCGCCCGCCTGCGGATCGTCGGGGTTGCGATCGGGATGGTGCTTGATCGCGAGCTTGCGGTAGGCCTTCTTGATCTCCGACGCGGTGGCACTCCGCTTGACGTCCAGTACTTCGTAATAGTCTCGCTTGGAGGGCATGCCGTTCCTTCTCAGGGCTATTGAGCCACGACCACGCGGGCCGGTCGCAGTACGAGGTCGTTGAGCCTGTATCCCGCCTGGGCCACATCCACGATTTCTCCCGAGGCTACATCGTCGCTCTCGATGCGCAGGACCGCTTCGTGGATGGAGGGGTCGAACGACTGCCCCTTATCCGCCGGCACGGCTTCCAGCCCGCGCCCCTCGAGGATCTCGCGGAAACGCACGTGGATCAGCTCGAAACCGCTGCGCAGGCCTCTCGGCTCCTCGCCGCTCTCGCCGCCGGCGGCGGCGCTCGCCGCGGCGCGCTCGAAGTTGTCGAGCACTTCGAGCAACTCGCGCACCAGGTCGGCCACGGCGAAGCGATACGCGTCGCCGACCTCGCGCCGGGTCCGCTTGCGCACGTTGTCCTGCTCGGCCACGGCGCGCAGCCACTTGTCCTTGAGATCGTCCCGTTCGCGGGTCAGCAGCTCCTCGGCGCTGGACTCATCCCCGGGCGCGGCGGCCCCGTTCGCGGGATGGACGACCGCGGCGTCATCGGTATCGACCTCCGCCTCGGCCGCGACCCTTTGCTCCGGCGCCTCGGCCTTCTGCTCCGCTTTCTTCTTCTTGGTCATCGTCAGACGATCCTCCGGCGGCCCCGGGCGATCCGGCCCAGTCAGGGCAGCCTGTTCAATGTTTGCAGGAACGAATGTATGCCTTGTATGGCCTTGTCGTAGGGCATGCGACGCAGGCCGAGCACGGCCAGGATGCCCTGCCGACCGGCCAGGTGGAACGGCGAAGCGATCATCCCGAAAGACTGCAGGTCGTCCACCGGATTCTCCGAGCCGATCCAGACGGCCAGGCCCTCCTCGTTCTCCGGACTGAGCCGCTGCAGCGTCTCGCGAATCGCACTCGGCGACTCGAGGAATCGCACCAGCTTTTTCAGGCGGTCCGGATCGGAGAATTCCGGCTCGTCGAGCACGTTGGCCACACCCATCAGCTCCAGCTCCGCAGTCTCCACGTCGCCGAACAGCTCGGAGCCGAGGTGCGCCATCTCGTGGGCACAACGTCCGGCGGGTGACGTCTCCGGCGCCAGCGAAGCGAGCACACCGCCGCGTATCTCGGAAACGGTGCGGCCGGAAACGCGCTCCGTGAGCATCCGTGCGGCGTCATCCAGGATCTCGGGAGAATAGTCGCTGTCGACGGCGAAGGTGCCGGTGCGCACCAGGGCGTTCTCGAGCACGAGCACCATCAGGATGCGCCGTCCCTCCTTGGGGTAGAGATCGAGCCGGAGGGCGCGAACCGAATCCCAGGCCGGTCCCATGATGATGCTGATGCTGTCGGTCAGACGACAGAGCAGCGAAGCCAGGGCCTTGACCATGGCGTGGGTGCCGGCGGAGCGCTCCAGTTCCAGTTCGACCTGCGGACGCAGCACCGCGGCCGGCGCGGGAACCAACGCGCCGACACCGGCCAACAGACGGTTGACGAAGGCGCGGAACCCGGCGTCGGTCGGGATGCGCCCGGCGGAGGTGTGGGGTTTGACCAGCAGGCCGTCTTCCTCCAGGCGAGCCATGACGGCGCGCACGGTGGCCGACGATACCGGGCCGCCCAGCCAACGGGAGACGAGCGAGGAGCTGACCGGCTGTCCGGAACCGCTGTAGAGCCGGACGACCGCGTCGAGAATCGCGTCTCTTCTGTCTTCCGTAGGGGACATGCGCTTCCTCTGCCTGAGTGATCCCGGCGAAACGACCTCACAAGTTAGTGGGTTCCGGTCCGGAGTGTCAACAAGACGGCCGCGAACCCCGATACCGCATCGAGCGGGAATCGAGATTGCGGCTGAACGCCGCCTCCACCTCGTCGATGTGCAGCAGGCCCTTGCCCGACAGCCTCAGCCGGCCCCTGTCCAGGCGCCAGAGGCCCTCCCGGGCGCCGCGCGCCAGCCACTCCCGCGCCACCGGCAGGTCGGCGAGAGGCACACCCGCGCGCGTGCGCAGCGGCAGGATGATCTTCTCCAGGAGCCGGGCACGCCGGTCGAGGGTTTCGCACGAGGCCTCGGGCAGTCGCCCGCGCTCGATCTCGCTCGTGTATCGCTCGAGATCCCCGTGATTGGCATAGCGGCGGCGGCCCCAGAATCCGTGCGCGCCCGGCCCCAGCCCCAGGTAGGGCGCACGGCGCCAGTACGCCGCGTTGTGACGCGACTCCTCCCCCGGCAGGCAGAAATTCGATACCTCGTACTGCGCATAGCCGAGCCCGGCCAGGTCGGCGCGGGCTTCCAGGTAGATCCGCTCGGTCTCTTCACGGGGCGGCAGGCGCAGCCTGCCCGCCGCCACCGCCTCAGCCAGGGGCGTGCCCTCGTGCACTTCAAGGATGTACAAGGAGACGTGACCGACGCCGAGATCGCGGGCTTCGGCGAATTCCGCGCGCAGGCGCTCCGGGCGGCAACCCGGGGCCAGGATCCAGTCCGCCGACACCCGCCCGAAAGTGCGGGATGCGAGCCGCAGGGCTTCGCGGGCGGCGCCCGGTCCGCAGGAGCGGCCCAGCAGGGCGAGCACGCCCGGGTCGAGGCTCTGCACGCCCAGGCTGATGCGGTTCACGCCGGCGCCGCGCCAGGCCGCCGCCAGCGGCGCGGTGAAAGTCTCGGGATTGGCCTCGGCGGTGACCTCCGCGTCGGACGCGCGGCTCAGCCGGTCCCAGGTGCCGGCGAGCAGCGCCGCGAAGAGATCCGGCTCCAGGCAGGACGGCGTGCCGCCCCCCACGTAACAGGTCGCGGCGAGGCGGGCACCGGATCCCGCCAGCAGGCCGCAGCCCGTGGCGCGCAGCGCGAACTCGCGCCGCACGGCGTCCACGTAGCGGCGCCTGCGGGATGGATCGTGGCGGTCGGTCCGGCAGAAATGGCAATAGGAGCACGATCGAGCGCAGAAGGGCACGTGCAGGTAGAGTCCGCCGCCCCCGTGGGGCGGCGCGGTCCGCCCCGTAGCGCTCACCGGATCAGGTCCCCGATGCGGTTGAGCCGGGGGAGCTTCTTCGCCTTGTCCCACGACCAGTAGATGAAGAGGGCCTTGCCCCGGATCAGGTCGATGTCCAGCGGTCCCCAGTAGCGGCTGTCCTGACTGTTGAAGCGGTTGTCGCCCATCATGAAGATCATGCCCGCGGGCACCACGTAGGGCGCGCCGGTTTCGCGGGCGAGGGCGCGCAGGGCGTCCACATGGCGGTGCATGTCCACGGACGTGAGCGTGAGCGTACCGTCGACATGGTCGCGCAGGGGATCGAGGTGCGGCCGGACGGTCTCCGCATCGAGCCCGACGTCTGCGGTCAGGGCCGCCTCGATGGACTCCACGAACCGCCGTGTCGAGATGAAACGGGTGCTCAGCGCGTCGGCGAGGCGGAAGTTCCGGTTGAAGGGCTTCGATATCTGAGACATGTCGCGATTGGTGTGCGGCTCGACGCGCGCGCCCGCGGAACGCAGCGAGGTGTCGTCCCGGGGGTGGCTGAGGTCGTCCTCGTAGACCTTGTCGTTGACGAAGAGCTTGCCGTCGCGCACTTCCACGCGATCGCCGGCCCCGGCGACGCAGCGCTTGATGTAGTCCAGGTCCCTGTCGAGCGGAAACTCGAAGACGATGATGTCGCCCTGGCGCGGCTGGCGAATGGCCGGCAGCTTCAACACGGGGAGCCCGTCGATCAGTGTCCAGTTAACCAGGGGGATGCGGATGCGCGATGGAGTCTTGGCGCCGTAGAGGAACTTGTTGACGAACAGGAAGTCGCCGATCAGCAGGGTGCGCTCCATCGAACCGGTGGGGATGCGGAAGGCCTGGATGACGAACTGCCGGATGAGCAGGGCGATGAGAATCGCCGTGCCGATGGGCTTCACGTAGTCGGTCCACAAGCGGCGCCTGAAACTACGCTCCAGTCGCGCGGAGCCCCGCTCGGTCCTGTTCGCCTTGTCAGCGGCCATATCCGTTCTCCTCCGGTCTCATCGCTCGACCTTCAACACGGCCATGAAGGCTTCCTAGGGGATTTCCACCGCCCCCACCAGCTTCATGCGCTTCTTGCCTTCCTTCTGCTTCTCGAGCAGCTTGCGCTTGCGCGTGATGTCTCCGCCGTAGCACTTGGCCGTCACGTTCTTGCGGAACGCCTTGACCGTGGTCCGGGCGATCACTCGCGTGCCGATCGCCGCCTGGATGGCCACCTGGAACATCTGGCGCGGGATCAGCTCATTGAGCTTGCGGCAGAGCTCCACGCCCCACTCGTAGGCGCTCTCGCGGTGAACGATACAGGCCAGCGCGTCCAGGGGATCGCCGTTGATCAGTATGTCCAGGCGGATCAGGTCGCCAGGGCGGTGCTCCGTGTACTCGTAGTCCAGCGAGGCGTACCCCTTGGACACGGACTTGAGCTTGTCGTAATAATCGACCACGAGCTCGCTCAAGGGTAGGTCGAATTCCAGATTCACCCGTTCGGTGTCGACGTATTCCATGTTCTTCTGAATACCGCGGCGGTCCAGGGTGATCTGGATCACGCTGCCGATGTAGGCCTTGGGCGTGATGACCGATGCCCGCACGAAAGGCTCGCGCACCTCGACGATCTCCTGGGGTGGCGGCATCCGGGCGGGATTCTCCACCACGATGATGTCGCCTCCCCTGGTGGCCACCTCGTACTCCACGTTGGGCAACGTGGCGATGAGGCTCAGGTCGTATTCCCGCTCCAGCCGCTCCTGGACGATCTCCATGTGCAGGAGCCCCAGGAAACCGCAGCGGAACCCGAAACCGAGCGCCGCGCTCTTCTCCGGTTCCCAGGCCAGAGACGCGTCGTTGAGCTGCAGCTTCTGGAGGGCGTCCTTGAGATTGTCGTAGTCGTCGTTGTCGGTGGGATAGAAGCCGCTGAAGACCATGGGCTTGGCCTCCACGTAGCCGGGCAGCGGTTCCTGACAGGGAGCGGCGGCCAGTGTCACCGTGTCGCCGACGCGGATGTGGCGCACGTCCTTCGCCCCGGTGGCGATGTAACCCACCTCGCCCGCCGTCAGGCCCGGTCGCGGCACGCGTTCCAGGCGGAACCAGCCGATCTCCCCCACATCGTGCTCGCGCTCCTGGCGCAGGAGCAGGATGCGCTGCCCCTTGGCGATGGAACCGTGGAACATGCGCACGTACGCGACCGCGCCCATGTATGGGTCGAAGATCGAGTCGAAGATCAGCGCCTGCGTCGGCGCATCCACGTCGCCCCGGGGCGGCGGGACCCGCGCCACGATGGCGGCGAGCAACTCGTCCACGCCCGCACCGGTCTTGGCGCTGACGCGGAGCACCTCCTCGGGCTCGCAACCGAGCAGCTCGACCAGGTCGGTGATCAAAGCCCCGGTGCGGGCCGCCGGCAGATCTATCTTGTTGATCACCGGCATGATCACCAGGTCATGCTCCAGCGCCAGGTAGAGGTTGTTGATGGTCTGCGCCTGGATGCCCTGCACGGCGTCCACAACCAGCAACGCGCCTTCGCAGGCCGCGAGGCTGCGCGAGACCTCGTAGTGGAAGTCCACGTGCCCGGGCGTGTCGATCAGGTTCAGGACGTATTCCACGCCGTCGTGCGACGCGTGGACCATCCTGATGGGGTGGCTCTTGATGGTGATGCCGTGTTCCTGCTCCAGGTCCATGGAATCGAGGACCTGCGCGCGCAGGTCGCGACCACACACGGTCCCGGTAACCTCCAGCATGCGATCGGCCAGGGTCGACTTGCCGTGGTCGATGTGGGCGATGATGCAGAAGTTGCGGGTGTTTGTCATGACGGACATCGCGACGATCCCTGGGGTTGGGGACGGGTCAGAACTCCGCGGTCCAGCCGAGCGTCATCGCCGCGACGGGAGCGGCGCGGTGGGGCAGCTCGATGGGTTGGGGCTGTGCGCCGGGATCCCAGTCGTCCGGGACCGGCACCGGGTCCTGGTCGAACCGGTGCAGGTGCGCATCCACGTACGCGTCGACCGCAATGATAAGCAAGGCGCCCCCCGACCACCAAGCGTTGTCCCGCATCAACTCCCAGTATTCCACGATCTGATCGTGGTAGAAGGCACGCGAAATGTCGTTGGCGGCCGCAGCCTCGTAGAGCTTCAAGCGGACCGCCTTGCGGTCGTACATCAGCATGCGGCTCCAGAACCACATCTCGGCCCCGAAGGCCAGCACGGCGCGCCACCCGTTGTCGCTGTAGAGTTGCCCCCAGCCGGGAAAGACGGGCGTCATGTACACGGCCGCGGTGGCGTTGACCGGCGTGGGCGCGCGGTAGAGAGCGCTGTAAGCCGGCGTGAGCGAAGACAACGGCACGAAGGACGGTCCCGCCGACGAGGAATCCGCCGCGGCGGCCGACGCTCCCCCGCCCGCCGCGACGGGCGTCGCCACGGACAGGACCAGCATCAGGGTCGCCGCAATCGCACGCATCATCCCGCTCCGTTCTTCACCGCCACCCGCAGGCTCCCGGGGTCCACCCGGAAACGATACGTCCCCGGCGGGATCCGTGCCGCTTCGCCGTCCCAGTGCACCGCCAGGGTCCGTCGCACTTCGACCTCGGCCGAGGCGGCGCGCGGATAGAGCACCTCCGGATCGGACAGATGCGTTCCCTTGATGCCCCGCGGGAGGATCAGCACCCTCTGCCAGGTCTTCAGGTCGCGCACCAGGCAGAAATCCAGCAGACCGTCGGCGGGATCGGCCCGCGGCGTCAACCGGAAACCGCCGCCGCAACGCGTCCCGTTGCCGATCTCGGCCAGGAGCCAGCGGCCGCCGAGGACGGTCTCGCCCGCACCGCCGGGATCGATGCGCCAGGTGGCCGCCGGCGCCTTGTAACCGGTCAGCAGACCCAGCGTCGCCACCGGATAACGCAGCCTCCCCCAGCGTCGCGAGACGTCGGCCGCCCGCAGGGACACCTCGCCGTTGAAGAAGAGCCCGCACGAGTTGATGAAGAAGCGTTCGGCGAAAGAGCACGCGTCGATCTCGGCGACGCGTCCCGAGACCGCCGCCGCCACGCCTTCCCGCGGCGACATGATGCCGAGTCCGTTGGCGAAATCGTTGCCGCTCCCGCACGGCAACAGCACCAGCGTGGCATCGGTTCCCGTCAGGCCGCAGGCTGCTTCGCTGACGGTCCCGTCGCCGCCGGCGACGGCCACCAGCGGATGACGAGCCGCCGCCCGGGCCGCCAGCTCCGGAGTACCGCCGGCCCGGCGCGTCACCAGGATCTCGCAATCGATCCCGTGGGCGCCGAGCAATCCGGCGGCGTCGCGCGGCGTCAGGCGTCCCCTCGCGGCGCCCGCAATGGGATTGATGATCACCGCCGCGGATGTCATCGGATGACCTCGTTCGCCGATTGCCAGGTTCGGAGCGGAAGGAAAGCCCTTGGCGGGAATGTGTGGGAATCGAACCCACCTCGGACGGTTGTACGCGCCCGACACAAGGATTTGAAGTCCCGGGGGGCCACCAGACCCCATCCACTCCCGCGAACCATCATGGGAGGATAATACAGCAGTGCTCAGGATGCCACGACGATCAGATCGATCATGACCTGCGCGCCCAGCGGCAGCGACGCGACCTGTACGGCGGCGCGGGCCGGGGGGGCCTCCCCGAAGAATTCCGCGTAGACCTCGTTCACCGCCGCGAAGTCGGCCAGGTCGGCCAGATAGAGCGTCGCCCTCGCGGTGTCGGTCATGGACAGGCCCGCCGCCGCGACGACGGCCGCCAGGTTGGTCAGCGCCCGGCGTGCCTGCGCGGCCGCGCCTCCCTGGACCAGGTCGCCCGTGGCGGGGTCGAGCCCGATCTGCCCGGCCGTGTAGAGCGCGCCGCCGGCCAGCA
>JAHIYU010000153.1 GCA_018814885.1 bacterium
ATCTTCCCGCGCCGCGGAGGCCGCCAGGCGCTCGGCGATCTCGACGACCTGCCGCTCGCCCATGCCGTAGACCAGGATGTCGGCGCGGGCGTCCAGGACGAGGGAGCGGCGCACCCGGTCGTCCCAGTAGTCGTAATGCGCGAGACGGCGCAGGCTCGCCTCCAGCCCGCCCAGGACGATCGGCACGCCCGGGCAGGCCTCGCGCGCGCGGTTGGCGTAGACGATCGCCGCGCGGTCGGGCCGCAGCCCGGCCCGGCCGCCGGGACTGAAGTCGTCCGACCGGCGGCGCCGCTTGTTCGCCGAGAGGTTGGCGATCATCGAGTCGACGTTGCCGCCGGTGATCCCGAAGAAGAGACGCGGCCGGCCCAGCGCGGCGAAATCGCCGGCGTCGCGCCAGTCCGGCTGGGCGATGACGCCCACACGCCAGCCGTGCCGCTCCAGGAGCCGGCCCACCAGCGCCACGCCGAAGGCGGGGTGATCGACGTAGGCGTCGCCGCTCACCAGAACGATGTCGCACGCGTCCCAGCCGAGCGCGGCCATCTCCGGCCGGCTCATCGGCAGGAAGGGGGCGGCGGCAGCTGGCGCGGCGGGTATGGACGGCATGGCGCGGCCTCGGCACGGGGGTCAAAGGAGTGTTCCAGTCCGGAAATGTTGTGTGGGGCGGGGGGCGTTGTCAACACGATTGACTCTTGATGCTCGGTTTTGACAGAATGACCGAGAAGTATATGTATCGATGCGATGCGAAGGCCGTCATGATAGGGGGAAACCATGAAACGTCTGCCATGGTGTCTCGTGCTTGTCGGGGTCCTGGCGACGGCTGCGGTTGCCGAAGAGCCCATCACGCTCGTCCTGAAGCAGGGAGTAAGCGGCTACACGGGCTGCGCCGACACCTACATCGACGAACAGAATCCCGCGAGCAACTTCGGCACCCTCTGGTACATGCACCTGTACATGTACAGCGATGATCCCCGCCACAGCATCCTGATCCGGTTCGACCTGGACGGCCTCATCCCCGACGGCAGCGTCATCGTGAGCGCCACGCTCTCGGTCTGGCTCTACCAGCTGGTGGACATGTCGAGCAGCAACTGGATGTCCGTCGGGCCGTACCGGCTGCGGGACTATCGCGACTGGGTCGAGACCGAGACGTCCTGGAATTTCATGAGAGGGAGCACGTACTGGTCGACGCCGGGCTGCGAGAACACTTCCTTCGACCGGTACGCCACCCTGGGCAGCCGGCTCTACTTCTACAACACGTCGTCGGTGAACACCTACTACCACTGGAACGTGACGCCCAGCGTGCAGGCGTGGCACGCCGGCGCGCAGAACGACGGCTAGCTGCTGCGGGGCGAGGCCCACGACGGCGGCTCCGACGGCCTGAGCTTCAACGCCAAGGAGAGTTCGAGTTCGGGCTTCCGGCCATACCTGACCATAACCTACGAGCCGCCGATCGGTGCCGAACGCGAGGCCTGGGGTGCGGTCAAGACGCTGTACCGGTGATATTCGAGCGAAACCCGGCGAGGGCCGTCTTCCCGCGGGGAGGCGGCCCTCGCCACTGTCGCCGCCGGGGTCGGTGATGCGCCGGGCCGGCTCCCGGGGCGCCGCCGCTCAGTCGGCCTTGCCCTCGTCGTGTTCCGTCGTGCTGAAGGAGTAGGACGCCACCACGCCGCCGTCATCGAACCGCACGACCAGATCGGACGTGCGGGGCCTGCCCAGCAGGCGGTAGCGGTACTTGCCGTAGGTCCACGTCCGCTTCCCGTCCTCTTCGCCCACCCGCCACGGAGCGCCGAAGGTCTCCCGGATCTCGGCCTGCGTCGTCTCGCCGATGCGGATTTCGGAGACGTGACCCATGGGGAAGTCCCGCCCGACGGTCGCGCAGCCGGCCGCGATGAGCCAGGCGCAGGCGAGCGCGCCGGCCAGGACGCGCGGCATCGCGGGAGCACGGGGAATCCGGATCGTCGGCGCGGTCTGGTTGCTCATCATCTACCTCTTTCTGGACATGAACCTGGAGGCGGCCTTCCGCGTCGGCCCCGCGCCGTCGTCCGACCGTCCCTAATCCGGGATGAAACCGTGTCTTACCAGGAGCATGTCTCCATCCTGGATCAGGCCGATCCCCGGGGCGTAGATCTTGCACTCCCTTTCCCCCGGTTTCAGGGCCGACCCCTCCTGCGTCTTCAGGCAGTTCTCGAACGTGCCGGCTGGTGTTTCGAGCGTCTCCGTGAGACCGACGATCTCGGCGCGGTCCATGGCGACGTCAGGCGCGATCTCCTGATAGTATTTCAGGCCCATCTCGGGTGCGCCGGGCATGATCAGACCGGGCTTGTTGTCGGCAGCATCCGCCCGCCACGCGCCTTCGTGGCCGGAGATCTTCCCGTCCGTGTAGATATCCACGTCCTCGCCGAAGTAGAATACATCCCGGGTCCCCTGGTCCACGGCGAAATAATTCCGCGACACCTCGATCAACTTTCCGTCCCGCCACTCGCGTTCCTCCACGACACGCGTTTTCACGCCGGCGACGTCCATAGTCTCGTCCAGCACGGTGATGACGAGCTTCTCGTCCTCGCCTGCATAGACGAGCTGGTATCCCGCTTCCAGGACGAAATATGGGTTCCGTCCGGTAGGCGCCAGGGTGCGTTCGGACAGGCCGAACTCCTGCTGCCATTGCGCGGCGACGGTCTCCTGAGCAGTCGCTGTCTTGCTCGTTTCTTCGGATGGCCCGCAGCCGGCGGTTACGAGTACGAAAGACAACGATAAGATGACGAGGTAGATCTTCATTTTCTTTCCTTTTCTGTCGGACGTTAGCTTCGGCTACAAAGGCGAATGGCGTGGCCCCGGCTCCGCCAGTGGCTGACAAGTGCCTTTGGCAGCAAGCTCATGATACGGACATCAACGCCTAGCTGCCCTATTCAGCATAGAACAGCTTCAACATTGTCCCTACAACGCCTAATACTTGCGTCCCAGGGGAGATGTCGAGCATTTTGGTCAAGTCCATTGGGTCGGCATATACTACTCCGTAATCCAACTTTTCCAGAAATGCCTCTCGCACCGAATCAGGCTGTTCCTTCAACGATCGCAGGAAGTCCTTCTCCATTCCTTCGCCGCCGGTATTCGTGCCGCCACTGGTGTTGACTTGTCGAGATATGGGACACAAACGAAGATAGGGGTGCGAGTACTCTCTAAGCCTGATCGCTTCCCGATTTTGGATGTGATCCAGAAAATACCCCTCCGGAATTGACTCCATGCTTAACAGCCCGTCGAAAAACCCCGAGTTCGCCCTACGCCACCGTTCCCCAGAGATGATGACCGGTGACACACCCACCGGAGGTTCCGCGGCGAAGATGTGATCTCACTCTCACTCGTGCTCGGAGAACTCGCCTGACAGTC
>JAHIYU010000154.1 GCA_018814885.1 bacterium
GACTGTCAGGCGAGTTCTCCGAGCACGAGTGAGAGTGAGATCACATCTTCGCCGCGGAACCTCCGGTGGGTGTGTCACCGGTCATCATCTCTGGGGAACGGTGGCGTAGGGCGAACTCGGGGTTTTTCGACGGGCTGCTAACCCACATTATTCATGAACCATACTCGCAAGTCCACGACAGCCTCGTTTTCGACCCTCTTCCCTCTTTGAAGACTCCGCCGATCATCAACACCGCGTTCAACTGCTGAAGATCTCGGCGACGGCGGCCTGACGCCTCTTTTCGGACACACCGATCCATCGAGAGGACTGGTCGAGGCGATTTTCGCGGGAAGCTGAACCGATTACGGGACTGCCGCACTCCAGATCGCCCTGTGGAGCCTCCGACTCCATCAGAGACAGCAATGCGTCAGACAAGTCGGCCTCCACCAACAAGCTGGGCGCAGATCCGCGACGCCGCGCGTCAGGCCAGCAACTCGTTCACTTTGGCGATGAACGCCTCCCGATCGATCGGCTTCGCAAAGAACCCGTCCGGCGGCGGCACCTGGGGCCGGGTGCTCATGAACTGCTTGAACGGTTCCGGGTCGCCGCCGACGCCGGTCACGGCCGTGACCATCACGACCGGGATCGACTTCAGCTCCGCGTTTTCGCGCAGGTTGCGGTAGCAGCGGATGCCCGACTCCTCGGGCATGGTGATGTCCAGGCAGATCAGGTCGGGCTTCTCGGCCTGCGCCTTGGCGAAACCCACCCGTCCGTTCTCCGCGGTCATGGTCCGGAAGCCCGCGTCGTTCAGCAGCATCTCCAGGTAGGTCACCACGTCCGGCTCGTCGTCCACGATCAGGATCTTGCGGGACCCCGCTTTGTCCGGGCTCATCTCTCTTCTCCTTCCGGCTCCAGGCGCCGGGGCCTGTCGAGCCTGGTGTGTATCGATCCTGGGTACGCTAGTCCTTCTTCTGCGAGCGGCGCAGGATCTCCAGCGCCTTCTTCATGGCCTCGGGGCTGGCCTGGCCCATGCTGTCCTGCAGCTCTTCCCGCAGGCCGATCTTCTCCTCGCCGGCGTCCTCGACCTCGAGGCCCAGGGCGCGCTTGATGCTCTGCACGTAGCTCTTGGGGTTGACCGGCTTCTCGAGATAGGTCCCGGGGCCGGAGATGACCCGGTTGTCGAGCAGGTCCTGCAGGTCCTCCTTGCCCATCTCGTCGCCGGCGTGGGCGGTGACCACGAGCACGGGGATGCGCGCCAGCTTCTTGTCGCGCCGCAGCTCGTAGAGCAGCTTGTGCCCGGACATGTTGGGCATGATCAGGTCCAGGGAGATGAAATCGGGCGGTTCGCGCCGGACGAGCTCCAGGGCCTCCCGGCCGTCCCCGGCCGTGACCACGTTGAAGCCGGCGTCCTGCAGGATCATGGCCAGGTAATCCCGGACGTTGGGCTCGTCGTCCACGACCAGCACTGTCTTGTCAGCGGCCTGCTCCATGTCGTTCCTCCTGTCTCGTGTGCGCGATCGCTTCAGGCTGCCTCGTCGTCGTCCAGGCTCGGCAGCCGGTCCCGGGGAAACTCGAGCCGGAAGACGGAGCCTTCGCCGACCGTCGACTCGAAGGAGACCTTGCCGCCATGCTGTTGCACGATCTTGCGCGTTGTCAACAGTCCGAGGCCGGTACCCTTGTTGGCCCCCTTGGTTGAAAAGAAGGTGGTGAAGACCTTCTTGTGGATGTCGTAATCGATGCCGGACCCGTTGTCGGCCACCTCGATGACCAGGGCGCCCTCGCCTTCGCGCGTGCGGACCACGACCCTGCGGTCCTTCCGGTCGCAGATCTCGCAGGCGTCCAGGGCGTTGGAGACGAGGTTGTCCAGGCAGGACTGGATGCCGCCTTCGTCCATCAGGGCGTAGGGGATGCCTTCCTGGAGCTCGGCGTCGAGCGTGATGCCCGACATCGCAGCCTTGTCCCTGAACAGATCGACCACCTTCTGCGCGATCAGGTTGGGATCGACCAGCTTGACCTCGGGCTTGCGCCCGCGGGCGAACTCGAGGAACTCCTTCACGAAGGTCGAGATGCGGTCGATGTTCTCCTCGAGCATCTGCCAGCCCTTGAGCATGCGTTCGTTGTCGCCGTTGCGCATGCCGGAGCGGAAGGCGTACATCCCCCCGTCGATGCCCATCAGCACGTTCTTGATGCCGTGCGCCAGGCCGGCCACGGTCTGACCCACCGCGGCCAGGCGTTCGGCGGTGATCTTCTCGCGCTCGAGTTCCTTGACCTCGCGCCTGTCCTGGGCGATGACCGCCCCGCCGAGCAGCTTGCCGTCCTGGTGGAGATTGATGCCGGCCAGCCGGACGGGAATGGTCTCGCCGTCCAGGCTGGTGATGGTGGTCTCGTGCAGCAGGACGGAGTCGTCGCCGGGGCCGCCGGCCTGCTGCAGCTGTTTCGGCAGGATCTGCGGCGGGACCTTCTTGCCGATCAGGTCCGCGCGGTCGGCCCGCCAGAGCTCCTCCGCGGCCCTGTTCATCAGCACGACCTGCTGGTTCTCGTCCGTGACCACGATGGCGTCCAGCGAGTTCTCCACCAGGGCCTTGCGGAAAGCGCTGGCGCGGAAGAGCTCGGCCTCCATCTCGGTGGTCGTGGTCACGTCCAGGGCCATCTCGATGACGTGGGTGATATCGCCGTCGCCCCAGAGCAGCGGGGCGGTGGAGACCACGTAGTGCGTGGGGGTGCCGTCCCGGCTCGTGCCGACGTGCCGCGAGGTGTAGGAGCCGCCGTCGGCGAAGGTGCGGGCGGCCGGGCAGTCCTCGCATTCCCGGTGCTGGTGCTTGAACAGCCTGTAGCAGTACTCGCCACGCGGTTCGCCGAAGGTGCGGCGGAACATCTCGTTGGCCTTCACCACGCGCCGGTCGCGGTTCAGCACCGTGACGTAGCACGGCACCTTCTCGAACAGGGTCTGGTATTCGCGCTGCAGGCGCTTCGTGGTGGTCAGGTCGGTGGTGATGGCCGCCACATGGGTGATCTCGTCGTCGGCGTCGGCCAGGGGGGTGAGCTGCGCCATGTAGTGGACGGTCTGTCCGTGCAGGTCCAGGCCGCTCTCCTCGAGCACCCTCTGGCGGCCGTCGGCGAAGGTGGCGCGCGTGGGACAGTCCTCGCATTCGTCCGCGCGGTCCTTGTAGACCTCGTAGCAATGCTTGTCCCGGCTGGGCCCGAACACCTCCTCGAAGGCGTGGTTGCAGCGGACGATCCGCAGGTCGCGGTCGATAACGACCACGCCGTGCGGGATCTCGTCCAGCAACCTGTCGCCCTGCAGGCTCTGCCAGGTGGGGACGGTCACGGGTTCATCCCTTTCGCCTCTTCGAGGCCGGGGCCTCCGCTGCCGCCGGCCCGGGCCACCGACCGGGTCCGCCTGATCAGCTCGTCCTTGTCGTCGAACCGGTTCCGGTGGCAGGTGGCGCATCGACCCAGGTGGGGTTCGCCGGCGGCGGCATCCTCCTGCAGATGGCACCGGAGGCAGAGGCCGTGCATCGCGTCCAGGTAGCCGGGGGCCAGGCCGGCCGGGAGCTCGATGGTCGCGCGCACCAGTGTCGCGTCAGGACGAGGGGGGCGATGGCAATCGTCGCAGGCCTTGGCGGCGGCGCGGCTCTTGGGGGCGTCGGCGTCGACGTGACAGGTCGCGCAGCTCTCGCGTCCGCCGAGCGCCGTCTCGTGGCGGGCGTGGGAGAAGGTGTCGGTCGTCTCGAACATGTCCCGGTGGCATTGCGCGCAGGAGGTGGCCAGGTCCAGCGGCACGTTGCGGTGATGGCAGAGCGCGCAGGCCGTCTGGCCGCCCAACCTGCCCTGGTGGGCCTCGTGCTCGAAGAGGACATAGCGTTCAGCGCCGCCGCTGTCGATCAGGATGACCGGGTGCAGATCGACGCCCGCGTCGAAGGGGGTCTCGCCGCTGCTCGCCACGAGCTCGAAATCGTGTCCGGGGCCCGACGGGTTCTGCGCGCGCACGATCAACGCGTTCTTCGGCGCAGCGACGGGGGCGGCCCGGGTGCGTTCCCGCACGGCGACCTGCGCCTCCACCAGGATGACGCCGGCGATCGCGCCGACGACCAGGGCCAGGACGGCTCTCTGCCCGCCGCCGAACCAGGGCGCGCCGATGTACTGGCGTCCCACCGGGTCGAACGCCGTGCGCGCGAAGAGGTCCGGCGCCGCCGGCGGCTCTTCCCATATCCGCAGCCTCTCCACGCAGAAGAGGAAGACGAGCGCCAGGCCGGCGACGATGCCGAGGCTGGTGACGACCTCCGTCAGGGCCGGCACGTAGGCCTCGCCGGTGATCGCGACGTGGGAGATGCCGCCCACGTCGGCGCGGTGCAGGACGAACCCCGCAACCACCAGCAGGGCGCCCCAGCCGTGGGCCCACGGCTGGCCGCGGGATTGCGGGAGCGTGAACAGCAGGATCGGGAGCACGGCGCTCAGGGCCAGCTCCAGCCAGAACAGGACGGCGAAACCCGAGCCGTCCACGGCGTGGCCGAGCATGCCCCGCACGCCCAGATCGACGAGCCGCACCACCAGGTACAGGCCCAGCACGACCGCCGCCGCGCGGGTCAGGCCGCCGAAGAGCTGCCATTCGGCCTTGCGCCGGTACAGCCAGGCGGAGACCACGCCCTCGAGGGTGACCATGCCCAGGCCGAGGGCGACCGCCGAGATCAGGAACAGGGGAGACTGCAGGGGGCTGTACCAGAGCGGGTGCATGCGCCCCTCCGTCAGCAGGAACATGGTGCCGAGCGACGACTGGTGCAGGGTCGACAGGCAGATGCCGGTGATCACCAGGGGCAGCACCAGCCGCCGCAGGAGACGGACCACCGGTTGCGCCCGGCGCCACCGCTCCAGGGCGGTCGGCGCGAACTCCAGGGCCAGCACCGTCGTGTACAGCATGACGCACATCGCCACCTCGAACAGCGGCGAGTGCAGGTTCTGCTGAAATACCGGCCGCCAGATGTTCCAGGGGCGGCCCAGGTCGACCAGCAGACCGATGATCACGCCCAGGTAGCCGAGAAAGGCGGTCAGGATCGCCGGCCGCACGATCCCGTGGTAGCGTTCCCGTCCGAAGATGTGGACGGCGGCGGCCAGCACGAAGCCGCCGGCGGCCAGGGCCACGCCGGACAGGACGTCGAAGCCGATCCACATGCCCCAGGGCGTCGTGTCGGTCAGGGCCGTGGTCAGCCCGAGCCCCAGGGCGTAACGCACGCCCACGACCACCGCGGCGGCGCCGACCAGGCACCAGAGTGCGGCCTTCGTGGCGATCAGCCGGCTGTTGGTGGCGGTATTCTCGCTCACGACTGCTCCTCGTCGCCGGGTGTGACTGTCTCTGCGGCCGCCGGGCCGGCTGCCGTCGCTGCCGCCGCCTCGGCGGCCAGCTTCTGCCGGCGCTTGATGACCCAGTGTATGCCGGCCATGGCCATGCCGACCGAAACGAACGTCGTCGGCACCGTGTGCAGCACCATGTCCGCCAGTTCGGGCACGGCGTCGCGGGGCAGCTGCGACGGCCAGCCGGCCTGCACAAGGTCCACGTCGGAGATGTACAGGACCGACGTCCCGCCCACCTCGTGCTCGCCCCAGACATGGTCGATATAGCGGTTCGGATCGTCCCCGATGCGCCGCCTGGCCTCGGCCAGCAGGTCGTCGCGCGCGCCGAAGATCGTGGCGCCCTCGGGGCAGGCGGCGGTGCAGGCCGGCTGCTTCAGCTCGCC
Source organism: bacterium (assembly GCA_018814885.1). Lineage (NCBI taxonomy): Bacteria > bacterium. Next base: position 5,712 of record JAHIYU010000154.1, read on the forward strand.
GCCGGTGATCTTCTCGTAGCAGAGGATGCACTTGCGCACGCGCGGGTTGGCCGACCCCCACTCGTAACGGGTCATCCGGAACGGGCAGGCCACCATGCAATAGCGGCAGCCGAGGCAGATGCTCGGATCGTAGGCCACCACGCCTTCGTCGGTCGTGTGCAGGGCGCCGACCGGACAGGCCGCGGCGCACCCCGGTTCCAGGCAGTGCCGGCAATGGACGCGCACGTGCCGGTTCCCGGTCCGCGCGATGGTGGTCCAGCGCGTGGAGGACAGGTCTGTGGCGGCGCCCTGCCATTTGCGGGGCGTGTCCCGCAGGCCGGTCTCGTTGGTGACCTTGCAGGCCAGGACGCACTCCTCGCAGCCCGTGCATTTGGTCACGTCGGTCAGGATCGCGAAGGAGCTCATATCGGTTCGTTCTCCTTGGCCAGGGCGATGGCGACCCGGCGGCCGCTCTCGGCCGGGAAGTGCCAGCCGACTTCACCGAGCAACTGAGTGAGGGGTGCCAGGACGCAGTGCACGATCTTGGACAGGGGCGTGACGACCAGGGCCAGGTTGCCGGCCAGCATGTGCACCAGCAGCATCGTGCGCGGCGCAAGGGGGGACGCGGACGGATGCGCGGCCCAGTAGCCGCTGGCGGCCAGCGCGAGCAGCAGCAGCAGGATCCCGGCGTCGCCGGCGCGGGACAGATCGCGGCTCGCCTTGACCAGCAGCCGCTCGAGCAGGATGACGGCCAGGCCGGCCAGCGCGAGATAGGTGAACGCGTCGGACGCCCCCCGGCCGAGACGCGGCCACCACGGGGGCAGTATCGCTCCCCAGAGCGTGACGTGCCCGACGTAGAAGAGCGGCAACAGCAGGATTCCCGCGTGGAACAGCAGCGAGGCGAGGCCGTAGAGCGGGCGCAGGCGCAGCAGGCGCCAGGGCAGCAGCCAACGTGCGGTCGCGCGCAGGACGGTGCGGTGGGGCAGACGCCTGTCGCCGGCCCGTCGCTGGGCGGCGGCGATCTGCCAGGCGGCGGTTCCGAAGCGGTAGGCCAGCCCCAGCAGGCAGATGGCCAGGCTGATGCGGAAGAGGGGGCCACGGGCCAGGGCGATCCAGGTGTCCATCACTTCTCCTCCGCTGTCGTTGCGGTCTGCGCGGCCGATGCGTCCCCGCCGTTCTTGGCGACGACCATGAACTCGGGGGGGTCGATGGCCTCCAGGATCAGGTCGTGCAGGCCGCAGACCCGGACGTCGAGCCCGTGGTCCTGGCAGACCTCGGCCACCTGCTTCTTGCAGTTGGCGCACGGGGAAACCACGATCTCGGCGCCGGTGGCGCGGATCTGATCGGCCTTGGCCTTGCCGCCCGTGAGGGTGCGGAACTTGCGGATCTCGTCGATGGAGACCGTGCCCCCGCCGCCGCCGCAGCAGTAGTTCTGCTGACGGTTGGGCGTCATCTCCACGAAGTCGGCGCAGATGTGCCGGAGGATCTCCCGGGGCTGCTCGGTGATCCAGCCGCTGCGGGCGATGTTGCAGGGGTCGTGGTAGGTCACGCGCTGCTTGATGACCGATTCCCTGAGCTTCAGCTTGCCGGCCCGCCACTGCGCGTGGGTGTACTCCATGATGTTGATCACCGGGGGCGCGTCCTCGCCGCCGCAGAAGGTCGGCACGAAGACCTTCGCCGAGCGCGAGGCGTGGCCGCACTCGCCGATGAGGATCTTTTGCGCCCCCAGGCGCCGCACTTCGGCCACCTCGTTGCTGACGATGCGGTCGAGCAGGCGGTCGCTGTAGAACAGGCCGTAGTTGATGCCGTCGAAGTTGTGCGTGCCGATGGTCCAGGAAGCGCCGGTCGCCATCATCACCGCGGCGTTGCCCATCAGGGTGTCCGGTTCGAGCAGGTAGTCGCTCACCGCGGGAAAGAACACGTACTCGGCGCCCGCGACGTCGAGGGGGAACGCGATCTTCAGACCGTGCAGGTCGACGCAGTCCTCCACCAGGAACTCGCAGGTGTCCTGCATCGCGGGCGCCGGGATGGCGGACGTGTTGTGCGTCTTGCCGTCGAGCTGCTCGCGCGTCGCCACCACCAGGGCCTTAGGCGTGATTCCGATCTCGGCCAGGATCCAGCGGGCCAGGTGGGTGATCAGGCCGTGGTCCACGCCCAGCGGGCATTCCAGCTTGCAGCGCCGGCAGGCGGTGCAGCGGTAGTAGTCCTCCGCCATCCGGCTGATGTAGGCGTCCGTCAGGACGAAGGTGTCGCCCAGCCGGGCCCGCAGGTTGCCACCGAGGGTGAAGTAGCGGCGATAGACCTGCAGCAGCAGCTCGCTGCGCTCGCAGGGGATGTCTCGCTGCTCGCCGGAGACCTGATAGACCGGGCAGGTGTCGGCGCAACGGCCGCAGCGCGCCTTCATGCGGGCGGCGGCGTCCAGGACCGGCGCATAGTTGGAGTGGGCCAGGATGGCCGCGAAGGCGTCCAGGAAGCGTTGCGGCAGTTCCCGGTCGTCCAGATCCTCCAGGTAGTAGGAACAGGCGATGGCCATGTCTCGACTCCGGTTTGAACCTTCCGGGATTTCCCGCCCGGGTGCCATGAATTCGATCGGACCGAAGGCATGGAACATGCCGTTCTTGATCATAGTCATTATTTGTTTGTTATCATTGATGTTACATGTAATTGACAAATTGTCTTTATCGTGTTATGTGTTCGAAATGTCACGATATTGGAACGGCACCTGATCCATTCTTGCAACTGTGAGACACATCGGCTACCCTTGGAGCAGCACTGGCAAAGTCGTACACGCGCAGGAGGTCGTGATTTGTCGTCGGCCCTGGACCCCAGATATGGCTCGTTGATCTTCGAGCACATCCCGCACGGGATCTTCACCGTGGACGAGTTCGGCGCCATCACGGGCTTCAACAGCGCCGCCGAGCGGATCACCGGCTGGGAGCGCGCCGAGGTGATCGGATCTCAATGCGCCAAGATCTTCCGCTCCGACCATTGCGAGCACGCCTGTTTCCTGCGGCACAGCATCGAGCGGGGTGAGCAGCACCGGGACGAGGAGGTGACCATCACGCGCAGGGACGGCAGCGAGCTGCTGGTCTCGGTCAGCACCGCCGATCTCAAGGACGAGCGCGGACGCGTGGTGGGCGGCGTGGAGATGTTCCGCGATCTCACCGTCCTGGCGGAGCTGCGGCGCCGGCTCGAGGATCGCTATACGGACGAGGACATCGTCACCAAGAGTCCGGCCATGGACGGCGTGCGGGAACTCGTTTCGCTGGTATCGCGCAGCGAGAGCACGGTCCTGATCGAAGGCGAACCCGGCACCGGCAAGGAGCTGGTGGCCCGCGCCATCCACAACCTCGGCCCGAGGCGGGAACGGCCCTTCGTGGCCGTGAACTGCGGCGCCCTGCCGGATAGCCTGGCCGAGTCGGAGCTGTTCGGTTACGTCAGGGGCGCCTTCACCGACGCGCTCAAGGACAAGCCGGGTCGATTCGCCATGGCCGAGGGAGGGACCATCTTCCTGGACGAGGTGGGCGAGATCACGCCGGCGATACAGGTCAAGCTGCTACGCGTGCTGCAGGAGCGGGAATACACGCCGCTGGGCGGCGTCGCGCCAGCCAAGGCCGACCTGCGCGTCCTCGCTGCGACCAACCGGGACCTCTCCTCGGAGGTGGGCTACGGCCGCTTCCGCCAGGACCTGTTCTTCCGCCTGAACGTCGTCAGGATCAACATTCCGCCCCTGCGGGCCCGCCTGGAGGACCTGCCGCTGCTGGTGGACCATTTCATCCGCCGGTTCAACGTCCTGCAGGGCCGGCGCATCGCCGGCATCAGCGAGCGGGCCATGAGCCAGCTGTTGGGGTACGACTATCCGGGAAATGTGCGGGAACTGGAGAATGCCGTCGAGCATGCCTTCGTCGTCTGCGGCGCCAGCGTGATCGAGTGCGAGGACCTGCCGCCGCATATCCTTGGGGAGAACCTGTCCGCGGTGGCCGACGGATACGTCGCGCCCTCCCGTCCGGTGCGCCCGCTGCGTGACGCCGAGGCCGCCGCGATTCGCCGGGCCCTGACGCAAAGCGACGGCAACCGGACCCGGGCCGCCCGCCACCTGGGCATCTCACGCAACACCCTCTGGCGGAAGATGAAGCGGTACCGGATCGAATGAGATCCGCGGGACTTCAACGGTCTCGACGATCCGGATCGCGGTGCTTTCCGTCAGCTCCCCTCGCGCAACAGGTCGAAGGGCGTCTGCACGTTCTCGACCAGGACTTTCATCTCGTCGATGTCGAAGGCGCGCATGGTGTTTGTGCGCACGTTGCCGAGCGCGGACAAGGTGTAGGCGAAGGTCGCGGCCGCCTCGTCGCTCTCGGCCTCGAAGATATGGACCAGATCGTACCGGCCCACCGTCCACAACGTGTGCAGGATGTTGATGCCATGGCTCTTGATCTTTTCCGAGAACGCCTCGGCCCGGGCCGTGGTCTTGCGGAGATTCTTGATCCCGGTGTCCGTGAACACCAGCAGGCATACGTACTTGGCCATTGTTCCCTCCTGTTCGTTCGAACCACCCTTTGCTCCATTCTAGCATGGAGTTACGCCGCCGCACAAACGGATTGCGCCGCCATTCCTCTCGGAATACAGGTGTTACGCTGTCCGGGTTTCACGGGCGGAAGGGGTCTGTGACGGACGGTTCCCGGCTGTCGTTGCATCGACCTCCACCCTTGTGCTAGAATCCGCTGAAATCACATCAGGCCTGCACCTTGGCTGCACATCCGCTCTGCAATCTCTCGTCCGACCAGTTCACCCACCTGCCTCGAAGGGGGGGCGCACCGTTGAAGAATGAGCCTGTTCTTCTGGTCGCCACCTCTCTGCTCACTGCGAAAACGGCTTTGCTCGGACGAATCCGCGCCGCCACGGACCGCGTCCCCCCTTCCAGGAGTTGCGTCTGTCATGACCGTTAATGCACGACCCGTTCTGGTCATCGGTGGGGGGATCGCGGGCATGACGGCGGCGGTCGAGATCGCCGAGGTCGGCCATCGCGTCGTCCTGGTGGAGAAGGAGGCGTATCTCGGCGGGCGCGTGATGCGCACGCACCGCTACTTCCCCAAGATGTGCCCGCCCACCTGCGGGTTCGAGATCAACGTGCGCCGCATCAGGCAGAATCCCCGCATCACCGTGCACACCCTGGCGACGGTGGAGGAGATCACGGGCCACGCGGGAAACTTCTCGGCCCGGATCCGCATCCGGCCCCGGTACGTGACCGGGCAGCTATCGCTGGACGACAGCCTCGCGGAGCAGCTCGAGTCCGAGCGGGACAACGACTTCAACCTCGGCATGGACCGCACCAAGGCGCTCTACCTCCCGCACGAGATGGCCTATCCGGCGCTGCACGTGCTCGATCGGGACGCCCTGTCCGAAGCGGACGCCGCCCGGCTGGCGGAGGCCTGCCCGCCCGGCGCCGTCGATCTGGACATGGCCGAGGAGGAGATAGAGATCAGGGTGGGCGCCGTCATCGTGGCGACGGGCTGGAGGCCCTACGACGCCACCCAGCTCGACCACCTCGGCTTCGGCCGCTGCCGCAACGTGATCACCAACGTCATGATGGAACGGCTGGCCGCTCGTTCGGGGCCGACCGGCGGGAAGATCCTGCGGCCGTCGGACGGGCAGCCGGCGCAGAACGTGGCCTTCGTGCAATGCGCGGGTTCGCGGGACGAGAACCACCTGCCCTACTGCTCGGCGGTCTGCTGCATGGCGACCCTGAAGCAGGCCCGTTACCTCCGCGAGAAGAACGAGACCGCCCGGGCCACCGTCTTCTACATCGACATCCGCACCGTCGGCCGGCTGGAGAAGTTCTACCAGGACATGCTGTCGGACGAGCACGTCGCCTTCGTCAAGGGCAAGGTGGCCCTGGTCGACGAGGATCCCGAGACCCGGGAACTGGTCCTGGACGTGGAGGACACCCTGGCGCGGGAGACCTTCCACCCGCGCTTCGATCTGGTGGTGCTGGCGACCGGCATGGTTCCCAACACCGCCGACGTCGAGATCCCCTGCGAACTGACCTACGACGCGTACGGCTTCGTCGACGGGACGACCGAGACCCCCGGCGTGTACGCTGCGGGTTGCGTCAGCCATCCCTGCGACGTGTCCCGCGCGACGAAAGAGGCGACCGGGGCCGCACTCAAGGCGATCCAGTGCCAGTACGGAGGAGTCTGAGCCCATGGCGGAAAAGATTGGCGTCTTCATCTGCACCGGCTACGGCATCGCCGACGCCCTCGACATCGAGGCGCTGGGCAAGGTGGCCACCGACGAATGCGGCGCGGCCTTCTGCAGGACGGTGCCGTCCTGCGAGGGGACGGACCTGGACGCCATCGTCCAGGACATCGAACGCGAGGAGCTGGACGGGGCGGTCATCGCCGGGATCTCCGCCCGCCGCTACGAGGACCACCGGCTCCCGGCGGGAGTGGTCGTGGAGAAGGTCGCCCTGCGCGAGCACGTGGTGTGGTGCCAGCCTCCCGGCGAGGAGGACACGCAGATGCTGGCGGAGGACTACCTCCGCATGTACATCGCCAAGGTGGGCAAGATGTCCTGCCCCGAGCCGTTCCGGCCCGAGGAGCCCATCGACAAGACCATCCTGGTGGTCGGCGGCGGGGTGACCGGCCTGACGGCGGCGCTGGAAGCGGCCAGGACCGGCTACGAGGTCCGCCTGGTCGAGAAGTCCGCCCGGCTGGGCGGCTGGTTGGCGAAGCAGCACCGGTCGATCCCCACCCGGCCGCCGTACCGCGAGCTGGAGGACACGGGCGTCGAGGCGCTCGTGGCCGAGGTCGCTGGCCATCCCCTGATCCGGGTGTACACGTCGGCCGTCACGAGCGGCATCTCCGGGGCGCCGGGCCTGTTCGACGTGACCCTGCGGACGGCCGGGAGCGATGAGTCCCCCCCGCAGGACCTGGACGCCTTCCGCGTCGGCGCCGTGATCCAGGCCACCGGCTGGCGGCCGGTGGATCCCCGCGGGAACCTGCCGTACGGTCAGGTCCCCGACGTCGTCCTGAACGTGGATCTGGAGGAAATGGTCAAGGCAGGGGGCGCTCTCACACGCCCCTCCGACGGCAAGGAGGTGACGCGCATCGCCTTCATCCAGTGCGGCGGCAGCCGGGACCCGCAGCACCACTCCTACTGCTCGTCCATCTGCTGCCTCACCTCGCTCAAGCAGGCCCTGTACCTGCGCGAGCGCAACGTCGAAGCCAAGGCCTTCATCTTCTACGAGTTCATCCGGACCCCGGGGCAGTACGAGGACTTCTACCGCCGGGTCCAGGAGGATCCGGGCGTCTTTTTGACCCGGGGCGACGTCACGGACGTCGCGCGCGGTGGGGACGGGCAGCTCGTGGTCTCGGTGCGCGACACCATGCTCGGCGAGCACGTCCGGGTGGAGGTGGACCTGGTGGTGCTGGCGGCGGGGATGAAGCCCAACGCCGCGGACGGGGAGGCCATCCGGGCCCTGGAGGACGCCAAGGTCGCCGCCGCCGAGGGGGAATCCGAGATCCAGCGTGCCGAGGCCGCGGCGAAGGTCGAACGGCTGAAGACTCACGAGGGAACCAAGATCCTCAACCTGGCCTACCGCCAGGGCCCCGATCTGCCAGCCCTGGAGTACGGCTTCCCGGACTCCCACTTCATCTGCTTCCCCTACGAGAGTCGGCGCACCGGCGTCTATCCCGCCGGCTGCGTGCGGCAGCCGATGGACGGCCGGTCCAGCCGGGACGACGCCACAGGCGCGGCCCTGAAGGCGATCCAGTGCGTCGAGATGACCTCGCGCGGCGAGGCGGTCCATCCCCGGGCGGGGGACAGGTCCTACCCGGATTTCTTCATGCAGCGCTGCACCCAGTGCAAGCGGTGCACCGAGGAATGCCCCTTCGGCGTGCTCAACGAGGACGAGAAGGGCACGCCCCTGCTCCAGGCTACCCGCTGCCGCCGCTGCGGGATCTGCCTGGGGGCCTGTCCCGAACGCATCGTCTCCTTCAAGGACTACTCGGTGGAGATCATCGCGTCGATGATCAAGGCGGTCGAGATACCGGACGAGTTCGAGGAGAAGCCGCGCATCCTGGCGCTGATGTGCGAGAACGACGCGGTGCCGGCCCTGGATCTCGCGGCGCAGCACCGCCTGCGGATCACTCCCTTCGTGCGGGTCGTCCCCGTGCGCTGCCTCGGATCGGTCAACGTGGAGTGGGTCAACCAGGCCGTGTCGGTCGGCTTCGACGGCGTGCTGCTGATCGGCTGCAAGTACGGCGACGACTACCAGTGCCACTTCATCAAGGGGAGCGAGCTGGCCAACGCACGCGGCGAGAACATCCGGGAGAAGCTGGAGAAGATGGCCATGGAGGAACAGCGGGTGGAGATCCATCAGCTGGAGGTCGACGAGTACGATAAGCTGCCGGCGATCTTCGCGGACTTCGCGGAGGTGATCGAGGGCATCGGCATGAATCCCTTCAAGGGGATGTGACGGGCGCGCGGAAGTCGCGTCGGGTCGGAGGGGACGGGACAGTGGCTGAAGCCGAGAAGAGCTCGTGGACGGCGACGGAGACGGAGGCGGGCGGGAGACCGCCGGCCGCTCCCGCCGTCGCCGGCCGGCCGGCGCTGGTGGAGCCGGATCTGACGTTCATCCACACGCTGAGCCGTCGGATAGGGCAGAACTACAAGAAGTGCATGCAGTGCGGCACCTGCGCCGCTACCTGTTCCCTGTCGCCGGACTCCGCCTCGTTCCCGCGCAAGGAGGTGATCTGGGCCGCCTGGGGGTGGAAGGACCGCCTCGTGCGCGACCCCGACGTCTGGCTGTGCTACCAGTGCAACGACTGCTCCACGCGCTGCCCCCGCAGCGCCCATCCGGGCGACCTCCTGGCGGCCGTCCGCCACGAGAGCATCATCCACTTCGCCCGGCCCAGGTTCCTGGCCCGCTGGGTGAACGACATCCGGTACATCCCGCTGCTGCTGGCCATCCCGGCGCTGCTGCTGGGACTGGCGCTGCGGCTGCGCGATCCCCTCGCCGCCGCCCTGGGCATCACGGAGCGCGCCGATGACCGGATCGTCTACGCCTACTCGAGCCACTTCCCGCACTGGCTGATCAACGGCCTGTTCCTGATCTGCGCCGCCCTGGTCCTGGTGGGGGCCGTCTTCAGCGTCGCGTGTTTCTGGCGGAGCATGAAGGCCGCGCTCGAGCGGGACGTCGGCGCGACGCCGGTCCAGGGCGTGTGGCCGAGCCTCGTCGCCACCCTGAGGAACGTCTTCACCCACGACAACTTCTCCGTCTGCACCACGGCCCACATCAGGTACCTGTCCCACCCCTTCATCTTCTACGGCTTCCTGGCCCTGACGGTGGTGACCCTCTGGGTGATCGCCGCCGGCATCAACCCCTTGATCCGGGGCGAGTTCATCTACCCCTTCTCCTTCTGGAGCCCGTGGAAGATCCTGGCCAACCTGGGCGGGCTGTCGGTGTTCGCCGGCTGCGTCCTCACCATTCGCGAGCGACTGTTCGGCACCGCCTACAACACCGCCGGCAACTACTACGACTGGTCGTTCCTGGTCACACTGATCCTGGTGGCGCTCACGGGTTTCGTCACCGAGGTGCTGCACTACTTCCGGATGGAGCCCCACCGGCACGTGGTGTACTTCGTGCACCTGATCTTCGTCTTCGCGCTTCTGGTGTACATGCCCTATTCCAAGTTCGCCCACGTGATCTATCGCACCACGGCCCTGGTCCTGGCCGAGAGCTTCGGGCGCAAGCGGGGCGCACCGCCCCTCGCCGAGGCGGTAGCGGAAGAGGGGGGTGACGCGTCGTGAGCGTCGACGGGAAGTCCAGGCTCCTGCGGAACCTCGCCATGGTGGCGATCCCGCTGCTGATCATCGTCGTGCCCGTCGGGTACAGCATCTACACCTTCGTCCTCGCCCGGGACGCGCGGGAGGCCGGACCGTTCCTGGAACTGCCCGCCGCGCCGCACGAGGGCTGCGTCAGGGAGACGGAGTTCATGCGCTACCACCACTGGGAGCTGCTGAGGCAGGTCCGGGACGAGGTCGTCCGGGGCGGCGTCAGGGGAGAGATCTCGCTCGACCGCTGTCGCGAATGCCATCCGAACAGGGATCGGTTCTGCAATCGATGCCACACGGCGGTGAGCCTGCAGCCCGATTGCTTCGGCTGTCACTACTATCCGGCCTCGCCGGCGGCGGACGCCGCGGGCGAGTCGCGGGCCGAAGAGGGGGTGAGGGAGGCATGGACCGACGGGAGTTCCTGAAGACCGGCGGCCTGTTCCTGGTGGGGACGCCGTGCGTCTACGGCCTGATGGCGATGGCCGCCCCCCGGCCGCACGAGGCCGGCGCGACCGACGCGCGCCGCTGGGGCATGGTGATCGATCTCAACAGGTGTCCGGCGGACTGCAGCGCCTGCCTGGAGGCGTGCCGCCGGGAGAACAACGTCGCCGTGCACGGCGACCGCCGGTGGGACATCCACTGGATCAGGAAGGTCACGATCAGGAAGAAGCACGAGGCCGATGCTCCCACCAGGACCCTGCCCCTGCTCTGCAACCACTGCGATCACCCGCCCTGCGCCCAGGTGTGCCCCGTGCAGGCCACCTACAAGCGCGCCGACGGCATCGTGATCGTCGACCATCATCGTTGCATCGGTTGCCGGTACTGCCTGATCGCCTGTCCCTACAACGCCCGTTACTTCAACTACCGGGAAAACGACGAGTGGCCCAACAAGGCCTACCCCAAGCGCTCGCACGGCGTGGCCGAATCGTGCAATTTCTGCGCCCATCGCCTGGACCAGGGGCGTCCGCCGGCCTGTGTGGAGGCGTGCCGGGACAGCGGGGCGGGCGCGCTGAAGGTCGGCGACCTCGACGATCCGGACAGCGAGATCTCCCGGTTGATCGCCGACAACTCCGTCAAGAGGATCAGGGAGGACCTGGGCACCGAGCCCAAGGTCTACTACATCGGACTCTAGCCGCCCGGATTCGTCACGATTGAACCGGGTCGAAGGCGGCGCGATGGAAATCGACTATGAACCGATCGCGGGCAGATCGACGGGTTATTACCTGCTGCTGACGGCGCTGCTGGTGCTCGTCGCGGCGGGGGTGACCGCCACCGTGCTGATGATCGCGTACGGTATCCATCTCTCGGGCATGACCAACCGCGTGCCTTGGGGCCTGCAGATCGTGATGGCCATCTTCTACATCGGGCTGTCGGCGGGTTCCCTGGTGGTGTCGGGCCTGTACGGTATCTTCGGCAAGCTGGAGTACAAGCCGTTCGCGCGGATCGCCGCCTTCCTCGCCATGCTGTTCCTGATCGCGGGTCTGTTGTCGATCGTCACCGATCAGGGCCGGATCGACCGTGTGTTCGTCCAGCCCTTCGCCCACTTCAACGCCACGTCCATGTTCTCGATCAACCCGGCCCTGTACATGGGGCACATCATGATCTGCATCTTCTACATGTGGGCCCTCTTCAAGGAAAAGGGCCGCCTGACCAAGGTGACCTCGGTGACGGTCGTGCTCTGGGCCCTGTGCGTCCACACCGGCACGGGCGCCATCTTCGCCTTCACGCCCCGCGAGCTGTACAACACGGCCCTGCTGCCGCCGAGCTTCGTGGCGGCGGCCCTCTCCTCGGGCGCCGCCCTGATGATCCTGGTCCTCGTCTCCCTGTTCCGGATCACCCGTCGGCATCTGGACGTGGCGCTCGTGATCTGGCTCGGCCGTCTGCTGGCCGTGTTCATCATCGTGGCGATGTACGTCATCCTGATCGAGAACGCCCACCGCTTCTATCTGATCGAATCGCGGGAGGCGACGTCGTACTACCTGTTCAAGGGCTACCACGCCGTGCTGTTCTGGGGCGGCTTGATCGTCGTCGGGTCGGTGGTCCCGGCCGTGCTGCTGTTCAGGCGGCGCACGGGGACATCGGTGCCCTGGATCGTGTTCTCGTCCGTCCTGGTGGTGGTCGGCGTCCTGTGCGAGAGGTACCTCATCGTGCTGCCGGGACTGGAACACCCGCCGAACCTGTTCCCCGGCATGGAGATCATCGCCTCGGCCCTCGACGAGGGGATCGTCACCTATTCCATCAGCCTGCTCGAGATCCTCCAGGCCCTGGGCGTGTTGAGCCTCATCGGCTTCATGTTCGTCCTGGGCCTGAAGTACCTTCCCCTGCTGCCCACCGAAGCGCGGGCCCACGGGCAATCCCAGATGCTGAAGGACCTGATCGCGCGGGCCACCGCGAATGCCGAAGCCGAGCCGACGAGTCCCGCGGTGTGATGCGCGCGGTGAAGTCTCAGGGGACCCCGGCGACGAGGCGGTACAGCTTCATCCCGCCGTCCGTCCACGTGAGCTGGGCGCCGTGGATCGTGAACATGTTGGTCAAGACGTACTCGTAGTCGGCCTCCAGGAAAGGCGCTATGTCGCCCGCGAGGTAGGCGTCGAACTGCGCCACGTTCACGGCCAGGGCCGCTTTCGGCATCCGCGCGAGCGCGCCGCCGGAGATGGGCCGGCCGTGGACCGTCTGGTAGAACATGGCCTGCTTGGGCCCCGAGATCGCGTCGTAGACGGCGCCGCCGCCGGGCCGGCGCGCCAGCGCCTCCACCCAGCCCGGGATCTCCGTCCGCGTCACGGGCCCGGGCGCGGGCCACAGCTCGACGACGAGCAGCAGGACCAGGGGGAGCGAGCGCCGTCCCAGTTTCTTCGCGGCGAACGCCCCGAGCACGCTCGCCGCGAGCGCGACCACGATCGACATGCGCACCGGCACGCCGCCCAGGGCCAGCGGCGGGCAGACCCGTTCCAGCAGCTCGTACGGCATGGGGACCGGCAGCGCCCGGCCGAGCACGGTGAGACGCTCGCCGAATCCCAGCACCAGGAAGACCGTGAACACGGCCCACCAGCGCCGGCAGCGGCCCCGCCAGGCCGCCAGGGCGATCAGGCCGAGGCCGATGTTCACGCTGTGCTCGTTGACCTCTCCCGCGATGCGCGACCAGATCGGCTCCGTCAGGGAGGCGAAGCGCCAGTGTCCGCCGGGGACGATCAGGGACAGGGGGTCGAGCGGGTAGAGCGCCGGATCGTGGGCCCCCTGCAGCTCCTGGCCGCGCATCGCGAGCAGGACCGCCGCCGCGAGCACGCCCGTCGTCGCCGCCGCCGGTACGAGGAAGCGCGGCAGGGCGCGCCACGGCACCTTGCGTGCGGCCAAGAAGACCGCCGTGAGCAGGCCGCAGTACATGGCGAAGTAGTAGTCCGTCAGGGCCACGGCGAACAGCGCCAGGGCGGCGGCCAGTCCCCGCCGCCAGGACGGCGCCTCCTCGAAGCGCAGCCAGAGCAAGGCGTACAGGGGCAACAATTCGGTGGAGATCAGGTTCATGTGCCCGGTCGCGTGGGCCCAACGGAAACCGGTGAAGGCGAAGGCGTAGCCCGCGAAGAGGCCGGGGGCGTCGGCGCCCGTGCAGCGGCGCGCCAACCAGTAGCAGGTCGTGCCCGATACGGCGAAGCTCAGCACGATCAGCAGGTTCTGCGTGGTGATCAGGTCCAGGGGCAGCAGCGCGCCCAGCCATCCCTTGAGCGGCACGTAGGTGTGCAGGAGCAGCGAGACGCCCTCGGGATGGAACAGCATGTCCGTGTGGGCGATGTCGAACGGCTGCTGACGCGCGAGCCACAGGTTCCAGGCCATCACCAGCCCGTCGCCCTGGTCGAACCAGGAGTGGGAGCGGAACGTCAGCGCCTGGGGCCAGGTCTGGACCGCCCAGCACACCGCGTAGAAGACGGTGATCAGGAGCGACCGCACGGAGTGGCGTCGCCACATGTTCGACATCGCGCGGGTCATCACTTCAACAGCGCCACCTTGCCCGTGAACGTCTCGTCGCCGATCGCGAGCCGGAATAAATAGACCCCTTTGCCGGCCCGCCGCCCGCCGTCGCCGCGGCCGTCCCAGACGAGGGCGTGCGGGCCGGCGGCCAGCGCGTCTTTCCCGATCGCGGCGACGCGGCGCCC
>JAHIYU010000155.1 GCA_018814885.1 bacterium
CGCCGGTCAGCGTCGCGGTCACGCCGGTGGCCGGGTCGGCGCCGTGGTTGCGCAGCGCCACGCCCAGCGCGACGGCCTCGCCGGGGTTGAGCGCGCCGTCGCCGTCGATAGAGATGTCCTCCAGGCCGCAGAACACGTCGAACGCTCCCACGCCCAGGCTGCCCAGGTACGGCAGGTAGCCGTGGCCGCCGACGGTCACCAGCATGGTGCCGGCGGCCAGGGAGGGCACCGACAGCACGGCGGCGCCGGAGGCGTCGGTCAGGGCGCTGACCTGGAAGGCGCCGTCGCGGTAGACGCAGACCACCAGGCCGGCCGCGGGCGAACCGCCGGAGGTGACGGTCACCGGCACGGCCGTCGCGCCCGTCGACAGGCTCGCCGGATGGTCCACGCTCAGGGCGACCGGAACGCCGAGCCAGGGATCGGTGGCCGGATCGCCCATCAGGCTGTTCCACGTCGACCAGATCTCGACCCGGGCGGGCTCGGCCACCTGGTAGTTGTTGTAGAGCTCGATCTTGCCCAGGGAGTGGGCCACGCCGACGCGGTGGTCGGCGTTGTAGAGCAGACCGTTCCAGATGCCGTGGTAGTAGCAGTTGTTGTAGCGGGTATGGGTGCCCTGGGTGGCCGTGCCGACCGCCGCGATGCCGCCGCCGTTGGGCGCGCGCAGCCACGCCTCGGCACGGCATTCGCCCTGGGTGAAGGTGCCGGTGTCGCAGGTGGGCAGGATGGCCACGGGCAGTTCGCCGCCGTTGTTCAGGTTGTGGATGGTGCTCGTCCCGATGCCGCTCATGCCCAGGTAGCCGCGATAGCCGTAGAGGCTCCGCCCCTGGCCCACGGTGGCCGTGAACGCCCCGGCGAAGTTGCCGCTCCAGGTAGTGTCGACATGCGCCCAGCCGAGGGCCTCCAGGTGTCCCTTGAGCCACCGGTTCACGTAGACGGTGGTTATGCCCGAGGCGCTCGGATCGCCCTGCAGGGAGGCGCTGCCGTACCACGAGGTGTCGCCCATGGGCGGGGTCTGCTCGTAGCCGACGATCTTGGCGACCATGGTGTCGAGCTCGTCGAGGGTCGAGAAGGAGAGGCGGCCGACGTGGGCGTCGGCCAGGATGTCGCCGCCGTCGAGGGTGACGTAGTAGTGGTCGCCGGGACCGTTGTAGCCGGAGAGCGTCTCGATCCAGGTATCCACGCCGTAGGTGCCGTCCTCGTCGCCCACGAGGGTGACGAACTCCAGGGGCGGGATCGACGTGTCGTCGTAGATGGTCTGCAGTGCGCTCTTGATGGACGAGGTGTTGTTGCCGACCACGTCCACGTCCACGATCTCCACGTGGTAGCCCTGGCGGCGGCGCCAGTCCTCCAGCGCCGCGGTGCGGCTGGTGATCGCCGCGTCGCCGTGGCGGACCAGGGCGTAGGTGCCGGGCAGCGCGGCGCCGGTCGCGGACTTGCCGGCCCGGAGGGCGTCGTAGCCGGAGGCGTTCCCGCGCAACCAGGTGTCGAAGGATGCGGCGACCGGGCGCGCGCTAGCCGGGGTCGCGCCGCC
The DNA here is from genome assembly GCA_018814885.1 of bacterium. Classification (NCBI taxonomy): domain Bacteria; species bacterium. The sequence goes on from JAHIYU010000155.1 coordinate 1,532, forward strand.
GGCGAAGGTCAGCTCGATCTCGATGGTGCGGGCGGCCACGCCCTCGCGCGACACGGCATCGTAGGCCAGGGGGCTGACGGTCACGGGCACGACCGTCTGGCCGGCCATGATCGCGGGCTCGCCGATCAGGACCACGGGCGCGGTGGGATCGGCGGCGACCGCGGCGGTCTTGGCAGCGGGCACGTCCAGGCGGCGCCAGCCCGCGCGGGCGTAGGCGTCGCGGTCGACGGCGAAGGCCTCGTCCCGGCCGGGCTGGATCGGGTAAAGACGGGTGGAAGGGAGGGAAACCGTCTCGAACCCGATCACCCGGCCGAAAACGCTTGCGCCGGCGGGAACGGCCACCAGGCGGCCGGCGGTGGGCAGGCCGGGAGCGCCCTCGTCGCCCTGGACCGTGCCGCCCTCGATGACGAGTGACTGCCAGGTCTCGCCGCCCGCGCTGATGTCCTCTGCGCCCAGGGCGCCGAGGGTGAACTCGAGGCGCAGGGAGGCTGCGTCTGCGGAGATGACGCGCCAATGGGGCGTGTTGTCGGTGGAGCCCGGATCCAGGGAGATATGCTCGGGCTGCGAGGTCGCGAGGGCCGTGACGGCGATCAGCAGCGCGGTCAGGATCAACGGGCTGGCGCGGAAAGCGTTGCGCGTGGCTTGGGCGACCATGGGGACCTCCATAAACAGAAAGCCGGTCGAAGACGACCGACGGGGGGTGGCGGATGTTGATTTTACGATAAAGTGGGGCTAACGGGAAGTCATTTAACCAATTGTCATGAATATTCCATGGTTATTGAGTTTTTGTGATATGCGTGGAGTGGAGGGGGTCTCCTTTACACCGGTAGACGGATCCCGAACTTCCCCATCTTGCGGTAGAGCTGGTTGCGGGAGATGCCCAGGGCGCGGGCGGCTTCCGACCGATTGCAGCCCTTGATCAGCAGGGCCTGGCTGATGCGCTCGCGCTCCACCTTTTCGATGTAGGCGCCGAGGTGGAGGGAGCCGGTGGCGGAGGGCTTCATGTTGCGCCACTTGCGCATGGACTCGGGCAACATCTCGAGGGTCGCGCGCCCGCTGTGGCGAGCCAGCAGGGCGAGGCGGCGGGTCATGGCCTCGAGCTCGCGCACGTTGCCCGGCCATGGGTAATGCTCGAGAACGATCATGACGTCCTGGTCGAAGAGCTCGCGCGGGTCCACCTCGTCATCGACGATCTTGCTCACGAAGAGGCGGATCATCGGCTCCAGATCCTCGGGGCGCTCACGCAGAGGCGGCAGGTTCATCTCCAAGGTCTGGAGGCGGTAATAAAGGTCATGACGGAAGGCGCCGGTGGCGATGAGTTCCGGCAGGGGTGCGTTGGTTGCCGCGATGATACGCAGGTCGGCGCGCCGCTCGGTGGGATCGCCCAGGCGATGGAACGTCCCCTCCTGCAACATCCGCAGCAGCTTGACCTGTAGATAGGCCGGCATGTCGGCGATCTCATCGAGGAACATGGTGCCGCCGTCGGCAGCCTCGCACAGGCCGGGGCGCTCGCCGTCCGCGCCCGTGAAGGCCCCGCGCGCGTGACCGAAGAACTCGCGCTCGAAGAGGGTCTCGGGAATGGCCGCGCAGTTGACAGGCACGAAGGGTTTGCCTGCGCGATCGCTTTTCTCGTGGATGAGCCGCGCAACTAGCTCCTTGCCCGTGCCTGTTTCGCCGGTGATCAGGACCGGCTCGGTGGTGCTTGCGGAGATATCGACCATAGCGATCAGCTGCTTCATGGACGGGGAGTTGGCTATGAAGGGTTTGGAGTTGATTTCTTTAGCCATATTTCTATCTTTTATTCGCCAATGACTTGCCCATATCGGGCTGCCCTCTTCTCTGAGCTTGCACATGATTTCCTCGCATCTTGCTACATTACTATAGCCCTGTATTCTGCTATAGTTATTTTGTGCCTCGATAATATAACTCCACGCCGCTTCAAGTAATGACCTGTTGACTAATGAGGGTTCTTTTTGGAATTCATCAATCGCTAGTTCTGCAACCACTCTATCTACTTTTTCAATCGACCGTAATGCCTTATGCCACGCTGCACAAATCACTGATGCTTGCTCTTGGCTACGCGCACTCATAACAATTGCGCCATGAGCACTAACAGCCCGTTGAAAAACTCGACCCGCCGCGCATTCCTATCCCATCGATTGCGAGCGTAGTGTATCATAGCGGCGCACCACGATCACGGAGGAAGTCTGATGACGATGAAGCGCCGCCGCCGCAGCACTCAACAGCCGC
>JAHIYU010000156.1 GCA_018814885.1 bacterium
CGGCCCCGGCTAGCCGGGCGGCGGCGTCGCGGGCGCACGCCCCGTCGCGGCCGTGGCCCATGACCGAGAGCCAGGTCTCGCCGGATGCGTGATCGCGGATCAACACCGCGTCCTGCACCGCGAAGCGGATGTCCGGCAGGCCCAGGTCGTCGACGCCCGTGTCGGGAAAGCGCTCGATGCAGTGTCCCGCCTCGTAGCCGATCCAGCCCACCGCGCCGTGGACGAAGGGGGCGGGTCGGCCCGCGAAAGCCCCAGCGGGGACGCTCCAGCGCCGGCGCCAGGCGCACAGGGCGGCGAAGGGATCGACGCCTTCCAGGCGTTCCTCGCACCCCTTTGCGGCTATGCTTATGTCCGCCAGTCCGTCGGGGCGCCGCCGCGCCTCGAAGAGGGCGTCGGCGCCCGGGCCGAGGTACGAGAAGCGGCCGAGACGACCGCCGTCGAGGGCGCTGTCCAGCAGCCAGGGTCCGTCCCGCCGGGAGCCGCGGAAGGCCTCGACCAGGCGCCAGAAGGGGGTCTCGTGCGTGCAGCGTTCGAGGATGTGGTGGTGGGCGCTCATGTTTCGATCGTCGCCGCCGGAACCTCTCGCGTCAAGCCGCACCGTTGACCCGGAGGCATTTCGCCCTTAGAGTGCCGCCATGCTATTCAACTCACTCGTGTTCGTGGCCTTCCTCGCCGTGGTGCTGCTGGCGTACCCGCGGCTGCGGCATCGCCGGCAGAATTACTTCCTGCTGGTGGCCAGCTACGTGTTCTACGGCTACTGGGACTGGCGCTTCCTCTCGCTGCTGGCCATCTCGACCCTGACCGATTTTCTCGTGGGACGCCGTCTGCACGCGACCGAAGACGTCGGCGCCCGCAAGCGGCTGCTGGCGGTGAGCGTCTGCGTCAACCTGGGCCTGCTGGGCTTCTTCAAGTACTTCAATTTCTTCGTGGATTCCATGGGGACGATCATCGAGGGCTTCGGCATGGAGCCCCACATGCCCCTGCTGCGGGTGCTGCTGCCCATCGGAATCAGCTTCTACACCTTCCAGACGCTCAGCTACACCATAGACGTCTATCGCCGCCGGCTCGTGCCGACCGACGACCTGCTCGACTTCGCGGTGTTCGTGTCCTTCTTCCCCCAGCTGGTGGCCGGGCCCATCGAGCGCGCCCGCAACCTGCTGCCCCAGGTCGCCGCCCCGCGCACGGTGACCCGGCGCCACGTGGAGACCGGCCTGAACCTGATCCTGCTGGGCTTCTTCAAGAAGATCTTCGTGGCCGACACCCTGGCGCCCTTCGTCAACCAGGTCTTCGACGATCCCGGCGCGTGGACCAGCGGCCAGCTGCTGACCGGCGTCTACGCCTTCTGCTTCCAGATCTACGGCGACTTCTCCGGCTACTCGGACATCGCCCGCGGCGTGGCGCGCCTGCTCGGCTTCGAGCTGATGGAGAACTTCCATGCGCCGTACCTGAGCCGCAGCCCCGCCGAGTACTGGAAGCGGTGGCACGTGTCGCTGTCGACCTGGCTTGGCGACTACCTCTACATCCCCCTGGGCGGCAACCGCAAGGGGACCGTCCGCACCTACGTCAACCTGATGGTCACCATGCTGCTGGGCGGCCTGTGGCACGGCGCGAGCTGGACCTTCGTCGCCTGGGGCCTGTGGAACGGGCTGTACCTGGCGGCTTACCGGCTGACCGGCGGCGGCAAGGTGGACCTGCGCTGGCCGAGCGCGTTCGGACCGGTGGCGTGGAACGTGGTCAAGGTGCTCGCGACCTTCCACCTGATCGCCGTGGCCAAGATCCTCTTCCGCGCCCAGGATTTCGGCACGGCCTGGCAGGTGATCACAGGGATCGTGGCCGGCGAGGGGCTGCTGACCCTCGGCGCGGCGCACGTTTTCCTGGTGATCGCGGTGACGGTCGCGCTGGACATCGTCCAGACCCGCACCGGCAACCACACCTGGATCGCCGATGCGCGGCCGCCGCTCAAGTTCGTGCTGGGGAACGCCATGCTGGCGCTGGTGCTGGCGGCGGCGGTCTACCGGGTGTACAGCAACCCGCCGTTCATCTATTTCCAGTTCTGATCGCAGACGCAACCAGAGTTGCCATCAGCCCGTTCGCCGGCACGTTCCAGTGCCCGTTGTTGGGGATGTAGAGGCGGACGCCGCCCGCCGCGTGGGCGGCGCGCAGCTCGTCCAGGGGGTCGAGGTAGTCGATGCCGTGGGCGACGGCGAAGGCGGCCAGCCGCCGCGAGGGCGCCTCGAAATCGTAGGCTGCGGCGGGCAGGGGGGCGTGGGCCAGGATCTCGGCCCGTGTGCGGGGGTCGACCTGGACCTCCGCCGGGGCGATCAGCAGCAGCCAGTCGGCGCC
>JAHIYU010000157.1 GCA_018814885.1 bacterium
ATCTCGGCGCCGGTCGCCGCGGCCGACGCCGCGCCGCGGGGCAGCCTGGACGGCTACACCATCCTGGTGACCGACGACGAGCCGGATTTCGTCACTTTCGCCTCGGCGATCCTCGAGGATCACGGCGCCCGCGTGCTCCAGGCCCACAGCGGCGAGGAGGCCATGGAGACCGCGCGCCGGGAGATGCCGGACCTGATGACCCTCGACCTCAGCATGCCGGGAACCTCCGGCAGCGAGGTCTTCGAGCGGATGCGCAGAGATCCGGAACTGGGGCAGTTGCCGATCTTCATCATCACCGGCCAGCCGGAACTGCGGCGCTTGATCTACGATCGCGACGTGCGCTCGCCGGAGGGCTACCTGGACAAGCCAATCACCGAGCAGGGCCTGCTGTTCAACATCCGCAAGGCGCTGAACGTGCCGCACTAGAACCGGGACGGCTTGCCGGGGGAAGAGGTGGTGGGAATGGAAGAGACCTACAAGAACTACTTCGACTCCATGCCCTGCTATCTCTCGGTGCAGGACCGCGACCTGAAGATCGTCGACGCCAACGAGAGGTTCATCAGGAATTTCGGCGATCCCACCGGGCGCTACTGCTATCAGGTCTACAAGCGACGGCCGGAGAAGTGCGAGGACTGTCCCGTCGAGCGGACCTTCCTCGACGGGCGCCGCCACCGCAGCGAGCAGCTGGTACGGACCCTGGACGGGCGCGACGTGTCCGTCCTTGTCTACACCACGCCCCTGCGCGACGCCGCCGGCGACATCACGTCAGTGATGGAGATGTCCGCCAACATCACCGAGATCAAGCAGCTGCAGGACCAGCTCCGCTCGAGCAAGCGGCGCTACCACGCGCTCTTCGAGGACGTGCCCTGCTTCATCTCCATCCAGGATCCCGATCTGCGCATCGTGGAGGCCAACCGCCTGCACCGCGAGGCGTTCGGGACCTTCTACGGCTGCAAGTGCTACGAGGTCTACAAGCATCGCAGCGAGGAATGCTCGCCCTGCATCGTGCGCCAGACGCTGGCTGACGGCGGGACCTACGTGCACGAGGAGGTGGTGACGCGTCGCGACGGCGAGAGGATGAACGTGATGGTCACGACCGCGCCGCTCACCGGCCCGGACGGCGAGATCGACAGCGTCATCGAGATGAGCGTGGACATCACCCAGATCCGCGAGCTGCAGTCCAAGCTCTCGTCGGTGGGCATGATCATCAGCTCCATCTCGCACGACCTGAAGGGGCTGCTCAACGGCATGGACGGCGGCATGTATCTCGTCAACAGCGGCCTGAAGAAGGACGACCAGAAGCGTGTCGAGACGGGCTGGGAGATGGTCGAGCGCAACGTCGAGCGCATCCGCAGCACCGTGCTCGACATCCTCTACTATGCCAAGGACCGGGAACCCGACTGGCAGGACGTGTCGGTCGCGGACGTGATCGAGGAGGTCTGCAGCGTCCTGCAGGCCAAGGCCGACCACCACGGCATCGCCTTCGGCACGGAGATCTCGCTGGACGACGATCGCTTCGAGGTCGATCGCCAGGCCCTTCGCTCGATGCTCGTCAACATGATCGACAACTCCTTCGACGCTTGCCGGGTGGACAAGCGGAAACAGGACCACGCGGTCACGCTCAGCGTCGACGGCGACGCGGGCGAGGTCCGCTTCGCCCTGACGGACAACGGCATCGGCATGGCCGAGGACGTCCGGGACAAGGCGTTCACCCTCTTCTTCTCGTCCAAGGGTTCGGGCGGCACGGGACTCGGCCTGTTCATCGCCAACAAGATCGTCCAGGCCCACGGCGGCCGCATCGAGCTGGACTCCGAACTGGACCGCGGCACAAGCTTCGTCATCGCGATACCGCGCCGGCGGTCGGCGGCGGACCCGGACCCGGACCCGGACGGGGAGGCGACCGCGGACGCCGAGGCGTCGCGGGAATCGGCCTGGGACGAGGCGCTGCACGAGCCCGAATGATCGAATCTTTCCTTTCACATGCCTGGACGCGGGCGGGTCGGCCCGCTTATAATCACCTAGCAGACCACGGGCATATTTTCGGAGCCGCCGGCCGGGCTCCGGTGATCCCTCGACTCGAGCGCCCCGCGTTTCCGGGGTGAAGGAAGGCGGACATGGCAGACGCGAAGAAGATCCTGATCGTGGACGACGAGTCCGACGTGCGCACCTGGTTGACCACCTTCTTCGAGGACAACGGCTATGCCACCGACACCGCCGTGGACGGGGAGGAGGGCTTCGCGAAGGCGCGCGCGGGCGGGATCGACCTGATCACCCTGGACATCACCATGGACAATCAGTCCGGGGTCAGGATGTTCCGCAACCTGCAGAAGGATCCCGCGACCGACGAGATCCCCGTGATCATGATCACCGGCGTCGCGAAGGAGTTCAAGACCTTCATCGAGCGCACCAAGCAGGTCGAGAATCCGGAGGGATTCTTCGAGAAGCCCGTCGATCGCGTGGCTCTGCTCGCGAAGGTGCGGGAGTTGATCGGCTGATCCGGTCGCGGCTTTACCCGGGCGGCACGGCGACAGACGAGAAACCGGAAACGGCGTCCCCCGGCGCCGTTTCTCTTGCCGGCGAACCTCGCCGACTGCGTTCTTGACATCGCGCGCGAGAGGATCGCATCATTCTCGACAGGGAGCGGCCGGTGCCGTTCCCGCCGGCGAACAACGCATCATCCCCGACCGGGACGGACGCGCCATGGCTCGAGCGCAGGACAGGCCCATCCGCATCCTGCTGGTGGACGACGAAACCGATCTGGTCGATTTCCTGGCCCACCGGCTCCTGAAACAGGGATTCACGGTAGCGGCCGCCAACAGCGGTCACGAGGCCCTCAGGTCCATCGGCGGTCAGACCTTCGACGTGGCCATCCTCGACCTGAAGATGCCGCACATGGACGGCATCGAGCTGCTGGAGAAGATCCGCGACATCCAACCCTCCCTCGAGGCGATCGTGCTGACCGGGCACGGCTCCACGGATTCGGCGCTGGCAGCCGGGCGCCTGATGGCCTTCCGCTACCTGCTCAAACCCTACGACTACGAGGAGCTGCTCGTGCAGATCCAGGAGGCTCGCGAGCGTCGCGAACAGTGCCAGCAGGAGGCCTACGACGCGGAGATGGAGCAGGCGATGTCGCCGGGGCACACGTCCCAGGAAATCCTGGCCCGGGGTGAGGAGTTGCGTCGCAAGTATGAACGCGACTGAGACGCGGGTTGCGATCGTCGGCGGCGGCAAGGCCTGCCACGATTTCCTGCGCATGATTCACGTCGGCTCGCGCCGCTTCGGCCTGAAGGTGGTCGGCGTGGCCGATCCCGATCCCGATTCCGCCGGCATGAGCTACGCCCGCGAGATCGGCGTGGACATGGTCACCTCCGACTTCCGGGACATCCTGCACATGGAGCAGATCGATCTACTGGTGGAGCTGACCGGCGATCCCGAGGTGCGCGACGAGATCACGCGCACGCTGCCGACGCACATCCACTTCGTGGATCACTACGCCTCGCGTTTCTTCTGGGATCTCTTCTCCTTCGCCGAGGAGAGCCATCGCCTGCGCCGCAAGAGCGAGGAACGCGTCCTCGCCGAACGCAACCGCCTGCAGAACATCCTGGACAGCCTGCCCTTCGAGATCCTCGTGATCGGCACCGACTACGTGGTGCAGCTGGCCAACCGCACCTTCCTGGAGAACAATCGACAGCGTCTCGAGAACGTGGTGGGCCACTACTGCTACGACGTGGAGATGATCACACGCGGCCCCTGCGACATCAGCGTCGACGGCTGTCCCCACAACGCTTCCCTGCAGGCCGGCCACAGCGTCTCGACGGTAGTCAGCAAGGTGGATCCGGACAAGGGCGAGCGCTTCGCCTCGGTGCGCGCCGCGCCCATCCGCGACGACGAGGGCAACGTGCTCGGCGTGGTGGAGACGGTCCTGGACATCACCGACCGCATGCAGACCGAGGAGCGGCTGAAGGTCACGCGCGAACGCCTCGGGCAGTTCATCGACACCGCACCGCTGATGATCTACATGACCGACGCGAACCACCGCATCCGGGTGGCCAACAGCTTCATGCTCAAGACCCTGGGGCTGGAGGAGCGCGACGTGGTGGGGCAGACCATGCGCTCGGTGCTGCCCGAGCTCGCCGCCGCCGAGATGCACGAGGTCGAACGGCGCGTCCTGCAGACCGGCCAGAGCGCCCAGCACCAGGGCACCATGGACCTGGCCGGCGAGGACATGCACTACCGGGCCACCCTGTTCCCCGTGCACGTCGACGACGAGGTGGTGGGGCTCTTCAACCTGATCGAGGACACCTCGGAGTTGGCCGAGAGCGAGCGCAAGCTGGCCCTGCGCAGCGAGGAGCTGAGCGAGGCGCGGCAGCTGCTGAAGGGCGTGCTCGACAACAGCCGCGACCTGATCTTCCTGGCCGACACGAACGGCCGGCTGACCTCCTTCAACAAGGGCGCCGAACGGGCCCTCGGCTATGCGGCCGACGAGGTCATGGGGCGGCTGGTGGCGGATTTCTGCCGCCATGCCGAAGAATTCCACGCGCTCTTCGCGCAGACGCTCGCCGAGGGGCACGCCGAACAGTACGAGATGCCCTTCGTCCGCCGGGACGGCGAGGCCATCCTCTGCAACGTCTCCCTGACGACCATCGACGAGAGCGTGGGCCCCGCACACGAGGTGATCGGGATCTGCCGCGACATCACCCGCCGCCGTCGCCTGCAGGACGATCTGGTGCGGTCGGACCGCCTGGCCGCCATCGGCAAGATGGCCGCGGGCGTGGCGCACGAGATCAACAACCCGCTGGCCGTGATGGAATCGATCGCGGGCGTCCTGTCCGACACGCTCGAGGAGGAGGGCGACAAGCTGCATCCCGCCAGCCGGGACATGCTCGAGAAGGCGGCGACCAAGCTGCGGCACCAGGTAAAGCGCTGCTCCAGCATCACCCACAGCCTGCTGGGATTCACGCGCAAGTCGGAATCGGGCCGCGTGCCGGTGGACGTGAACGCGCTGGTGGACCAATGCCTCGATCTGCTGATGCCCGAGATCAGGAACGCCGGCGCGGTGATCAAGCGCGAATACGCGCCGGAACTCCAAAGCATCTCCACCGATCCCACGCTCCTGCAACAGGTCCTGGTTAACCTGCTGAAGAACGCCTGCGACGCCATCGAGGAGAAGAGCCGCGACGGCGGCTCGATAACGCTCACCACGCGACGGGACAGGGACGGCGTCACCGTCGCCGTGCGGGACGACGGCGTCGGCATCCCGGCCGAGGCGCTGGACAAGATCTTCGATCTGTTCCAGACCTCGAAGCCTGTCGGCAAGGGGACCGGGCTGGGCCTGGCGATCGTCCACGACATCATGGGCAGGCTCGGGGGCGACATCCGCGTCGAGAGCGAATTCGGGGAGTGGACCAGTTTCACCCTCTGGCTGCCGGAGGCGGCTTTAGTCGAGCATAGAGGAGGCGTGGCGTGACTGACAGGGATCGTGGGCGAACGGACACGGCCGACACTGCGGATCCGACGGATCAGCGGGGCTGGTCCGAGCTCTTCCGCACGGAGGACTACTGGGCGATCTGGCTGGGATTGGCCCTGATCGCCGCCTCCCTGATCGTCTACCTGCCCCGTCCGCCGGCCGGCATGGACGCGTCGCTCGCCACGGCCAACGCGACCCTGCGGAGCGAGGAGGCGGCGTCCCCGTTGCGGACGGTGGCCTGGTACGAGGCCCTCGACGCCAAGGCCGGGCTGAAGGGGACCGGCGAGCCCCACGGCAAGACGCTCACCCGGCTCCTGGCGACTCCCCACGGCTGGCGGGCCGATCCCCTGCACAGCCTGATCAGCGACGACGCCCGCGCCGCGGCGCAGAGAGCCGGCGCGGCGGCGAAGTCCGCCCGGAGAGCGGCAGCGGCGGCCGCCGCCAGGGAGGCGGCGCAAACGGCGGAGACCGTCGCCCGCGAGGCGGGCTACGCGGATGCGTCCCTGAACGAGGCCGCCCGGACGAAGATCGCGGACTGGCGCGAAGCCAGGTCGGCCGCGGCGAGCGCTGCGAAGGGAACCAAGGTCGCGGCCCACAACCTGCTGCCGGGCCTCGCCGCGGTGTGCGCGTTTCTGGCGCTTCTGTTCGGCGTCGGCATCCGTTGCATGGGCGGCTCGATATGGCGGTTCTGCCGGGGCTTCCCGTTCGTCTTCGCGATCGCCGTGCTGGCCTACATGGCCTCCCAACAGGCTCTGATGAGGGAATACGGCATCGGGTACGCGGCCTGGGCGATCCTCTTCGGCATGCTGATCAGCAACACGGTGGGCACGCCCCGCTGGGTCGTACCCGCGGTGCAGACCGAGTTCTTCATCAAGGCCGGTCTGGTGCTGCTGGGCGCGGAGATCCTGTTCGGCAAGATCGTCACCATCGGCATCCCCGGCATCTTCGTGGCCTGGCTGGTGACGCCGGTCGTGCTGATCTTCGGTTTCATCATCGGCGACCGCTGGCTCAAGATGCCCAGCAAGACCCTGAACGTGACCATCTGCGCCGCGGCCTCGGTCTGCGGCGTGTCGGCAGCCATCGCCACGGCCGCGGCCTGCCGCGCCAAGAAGGAGGAGCTGACCCTGGCCGTGGGCCTCTCCTTGATCTTCACCTCGTTGATGATGATCGGCATGCCGGCGTTCATCAAGGCGGTGGGCATGGGCCAGGTGCTCGGCGGCGCCTGGATGGGCGGCACCATCGACGCCACCGGCGCCGTGGCGGCCGCGGGCGCGTTTCTGGGGGAGAAGGCCCTCTACACCTCGGCCACCATCAAGATGATCCAGAACGTCATGATCGGCGTGGTCGCCTTCGGCGTGGCCCTGTACTGGACCATGCGGGTGGAGCGCCGCTCCGGCGTCGCGGTCGGCAAGATGGAGATCTGGTACCGCTTCCCCAAGTTCGTGCTCGGCTTCGTCGGCGTCTCGATCGTCTTCTCGATCATCTACGGCCTGATGGGGGACGACGCGGGGTACACCCTGATCGACCACGGCGTCATCCGCGGCGGCACCAAGCTGCTGCGCGGCTGGCTGTTCTGCCTGGCGTTCGTGAGCATCGGGCTGGCCACCAACTTCCGCGAGCTGGCGGACCAGTTCAGGGGCGGCAAGCCGCTGATCCTGTACGCGGGCACCCAGGGCTTCAACCTGTTGCTGACGCTGCTGATCGCCTGGCTGGCGTTCTACAAGGTCTTTCCGCACATCACGGAGAAGATCTGATGGGACGGGGGATGGGCTGTCGCAGTTCCCGCTCGGGCGCGCGGTCCGCCGCGGCCCGCTGGGGACGCCTGCTGGCCGGCGTGGCCTGCGTGTGGCTGTTCATGTTCGTGGTCGCGCCGGGGCTGCGGCGGGTGCCGGTGGTCGCGGCGGCGCTGGATTGCGTGCGGGAGAAGGGGATCGACGCCACGGGGTACTTCTACACGGATGTGGCGGCGTTCGGCGTGGCGGAGGCGGTGGTAAGGGAGTCGGTCGGCCGCAGGTGAAGGGAGACAGCTGTCCATAGGGAACGCGTCCTTCACGTTCCCTCGCCCCGAGAAAGCGAGGTCGCCGTGCCGGAACATCTTTCGAGCGTCGAATGGGCCCGACTCGGCTGGCGGGAATTCACCCCGCTGGTCATGCTGATGAGCCTGAGCGTCCTCCTGCTTTTCGTCCGCCTGAGCCGCGGGCGTCTGCGGCCACCCGGTTACCTGCGCTATCTCTGGGCCTTCCTGCTCGTCTTCGCCGTCGCCGACTTCGTCTCCTTCACGCCGGCCGTCTGGCTGCTGGCCTTCATCTCCTTCCGGGCCCTGCGCGAGTACTTCTCCCTGGTCGACCTCCGCCCGGAAGACCGCCTCGGCGTGCTGGGCGCCTACCTCTCGATCCCCTTCATGATCTACCTCGTGCAGATCGGCTGGTACGGGTTCTTCATCATCTCGATCCCTGTCTACGCCTTCATAGTGATTCCATATCTCGTCACGGTTTTCGACGAGGACGGCCGGGGCAGCCTGCTCTCCATCGGCATTATCGACTTCGGCCTTTTCTTCTTCGTCTATTGCCTCGGCCACCTGGCCTACCTCGCCTACTACTCCTCCTGGCTCGCGCTTCTGCTTCTGCTCCCGGTCGCGTTCTGCAAGTTCGTGTCGACCCGCTGTTCGCGCTGGGGGCGGCTGCCCGGACTTCTGATCGGCCTGCCCGCCGTCGTCGGTCTCTCCCTGCTGTTGCGGCCCTGGACCGGCGTGCCCTGCGGACCGGCGATCTTCGTCGGCGTGCTGATCCCGGTGCTCGTACAGATGGGAGAGCGCACGGTCGCCATGATCGAGCGGGACCTGGGTATCGACGCGGGCAACCTGGAGCCCGGCCGCGGCCGCGTGCTGGACGCACTGGCAGCCTACCTTTTCGCGGCACCGATCGTCTTCCACTACCTGCGCTGGATCATGAAGTTCGACGAGCTGGTGCTGGGCCATGGCGCATAGACTGCGCAGGCTGCCGCGCCTCCTCTTCCACCTGTTGCTGCTCCGGCCGCTCCTGCACCTCGTCTTCGGCCTCAGCGTTCGCGGTACGGAAAACCTGCCTGCTCGCGGCCCTTTCGTCCTGGCCGCGAACCATAACAGCCACCTGGACATCCTCATGCTCTGCAGCGCGCTGCCGCTGCGCCTGCTGGGGGATATCCACGTTGTCGCCGCCCACGACTACTTCGCCCGTCACAAGCGGCTTTTCGCCTTTCTGGACTGGCTCTTTCGCCCCGTCTGGATCGACCGCGAGACCAGGGGCGGCGACGTCCTGACGCGCATGCGTGAGATCGTGGATGCGGGTGAGAGCGTGATCATCTTCCCGGAGGGAACGCGGGGCGAGGCGGGCGTGCTGGGCCGCTTTCACACCGGCGTCGGCCGCCTCATGGCCAAGAGACCGGGCACGCCGCTATTGCCCGCCTTCATCCTGGGCGGCGAGCGTGCCCTGCCGCGCGAGACGGCCATGCCACTGCCCGTCTGGCAGCGCGTGAGCATCGGTCCTCCCCAGATCGTGAGCGGGAGCGCCGAGGATATCACGCTCGGCCTGCAGGAGAGTGTGGCCGCCCTGGGCTGTTCGGAGACTGCGGCGCGACACCGGCGCCGGACGGCGAAGCGGCCTGCCTTCGTCGTCGCCCTCCTGGGCATCGACGGCTCGGGCAAGAGCACGATCTCGCGCCTCCTGGCCGAGTATTATTCCAACCAGGAGATCACATGCCTCATCGGCGATGAGCTCCTGCTTTTCAGCGGTGGCGCCCCGCGTCGGGTGCAGCCGCTGCTCAAGGAAAAGGTGCGGCGATGGCTGAGCGCCCAGGCCAGGGACGCCCGCTCGCTGGCGCGGTACAAGATCCCGAAGATCAGCGAGTTGCTGCTGCGCGACGCCCTGCTGGGCGAAGCGCGGCGCTGGTACGGCCCCGACATCGTCTTCATGGACGGCTCACCCCTGCTCAACATGACCGCCTGGTCGGCACTCTATCGCGACGAGCTCATGAGCCAGGACTTCTGCGCGCGGGCGATGGAGATCCTCTCCGGCGGCGGCCAACCCAACGATCCGCTCTATGGGGAGTTTCCGGAACTCAAGGCGATGAAGCGGCTCGGCCTGACGCGTCTGCATCGCCCGGACGCCGTGATCTTTCTGGACGTGGCGCCCGCCACCTCGATGAAGCGCATCCTCGGCCGCGGCGAGAAGATGCAGGTGCACGAAAACGAGGAGAAGCTGGGCCGCCTGCGCGAGGCCTACAAGCTGGTCGTGCGCGCGCTGAATGATAAACCGGATCTGTCGGCCTTCGTGCTGGACGGGGAGCGCGAACAGACAGCGATCAGGGATGAGGCCCGGAGCCTGATCGACAGGGTCCGCGTGGACACGGGAGAGGAAGCGACATGAGCAGGCACATCGACGTCATCGCCACGACGATATCGGGCTCGATCAGCGACTGGAGCAAGGTCGAGCGCATCCAGCCGCTCTTCGCCGAACGCGGCTGCGCGGACCTGGCCCTGCATGTGTGCGACAGCCACGCGGAAGCGCGGGCCAAGGCCGGCGCGCTCCTGGCCGCCGGCGGACGTCTGCTGATCTCGGCCGGCGGCTCGGGTACCTTCAATGCCGTGCTCGAGGGCTGCTGCGACTCCGGCGTGCCCTTGGGCGAGGTCGAGCTGGGCTTCCTGCGCAAGGGATCCGCCGACCTGCTGGGCAAGGTGCTGGGCATGCCCGACGAGATAGAGGCGGCGGTGGACGTCTTCGTCGAGGCGATCAGCGCCCGGCGCCTCATGCCCTGCGATGTGCTCTCGGCGCGCGACGGCGCGGATCCGATCGGTCGCCCACGACACTTCGTCGGCTACGGCGGCGCGGAGATCTTCGGACGCATCCCGCATTTCACGGAGAACCGCTTCATGAAATGGTACAAGGGCGTCCTCAGCCAGGCCTTCGGCGACCTGGGCCCCTTCACGACGGGCATGACCCTCGCTTTGGGCGAAAAGCTGATCAAGGGGCCCTTCGCGCGCGCCCGCTGGCGCCTGAGGGTGGACGGCGAGGAGGCGGCGAGCGGCCGCTACCAGGCCCTGATAATCGTCAACGGCTATCTCGGACCGGACATGGCCTATTCCGACGACCCCCTGGGCTCCGGACGCTTTCATCTCTTCGGCCTGCGGGACATCGGGCTCCTGCGATTGCCCAGCCAGGCCCTGCGCGCCCGCAGCGGCGAGATCCTGCGCGATCCCGGGCGCTGGGGGCTGGAGCATCACGTCGTGCGGGGACGGCTGGATTTAATCCGCGAAGACGGTGGCACCTTCTCCCTGAACGTGGACGGCTCCACCCTGCCCTGCCGCGGCTGTGCAGAACTGCGGCGGGTGGACAGTATCGGTCTCATCGCCTCGCCCGCGGCCCTGGCAGGAGGCTCGCCCCGATCGTCCCGGCCTGATATGTAGTCCCCGTGACTGTCATCGCGGCAGCCGGGACCAGCCGCGGATCGCGTAGCTATCGGGGTCGAAGGATCTCCCCGTCATTGCCCGGATTCGGAATCGGTGATAGGCTGCAGTCATGCGACGTTTGATCCCGACGACCGCGAATTCGCCACCTCCTGACGCCTGTCCGGTATGCGCAGATCAATGCCGTTGCCGAGTTGACCTGAGCTCTCCCCGCGGATTTTCGACCGGCCGAACGATGGTCAGCCGAATCCAGGGCCTCATCGTCGCCCTTGCCTTGTCGTGCCTCGTTGCAGGGATCTCCGAGGCACGGGCCGAAGCCCGGAATCCGGAGATCAACCAGACCGTCGATTCCGTCATCCCATCGGATTCCGGCGAGCAAGATGGCGCTATCGGACCCGTTTCATCCGGTGAGTATGTCCTGCTCGGAGGGGACATGGGTTACCTGGTTCTGGGCCTCGTCTTCGTTGCAATCGGCCTGATCACGTTGCTGCTGACGGTTCTGCGTTCGGCAAGTCGGGACGCGTCCATTTTCCTGTTCGGCGCCATGTCGTGCGTGTGGGGTATCCGCTTCCTTCTCTACACACAACTGGTTCCTCTGCTTTTGACCGAAGAGCCGCAGGCCCTGCAAGGTCTGGCGAGGAGCTTTGCCTATTTCGGCGCTTCGGCAGCTTTCGGTTTCGCTCTGGCCTACCTGGGGCCGGGCTGGCGCTCGTCACTGCGTGGTCTCGCCTATGTCAGCCTGGCGTTCTCGTGCGTGGCTTCGCTGGCGCTGCTGGTGAATCCGGATCGAGATCTGTTGCTGCCGGTTTTCAACGTGATGATCATCATCGGGGCCGTGACGGTCATCGCCAACGCGCTGCATCCCGATCTGCGCCAACAAACCCGCCAGCAGGGCCTCATCGCGGGTTTCTGCGCCAGTCTCATCTTCTTCGTCCTGGAGAACCTGCGGTCCTTGGGCCTCGTGTCGATTCCTTACGATGTCGAATGGATCGGCGTGCTCATCTTGTATCTGACCCTGGGGCGCCTCATCGCGGTTCGCATGTTCACCAATGAGCGCCGCCTGGCCTCGATCAATCAGGAACTGGCGACCGCACGGCAGATCCAGGCTTCGCTTCTGCCGAGGCAGGCTCCGCGGATATCCGGTATTTCAATGGCTGCTCGTTACGTACCGATGAACGACGTCGCGGGTGACATCTACGACTTCGTACAAGTGGATGATTGCCGTCAGGGAATCCTGATTGCCGACGTTTCAGGACACGGCGTCCCGGCGGCATTGATCGCTTCGATGGTCAAGGGAGCTTTTAGAGCCCAGATCGACGACATCGAAAGGCCCGAACGTGTCCTTCACGGCATGAACAGGATTTTAACCGGACAACTCGATCAGCAGTTCGTCACCGCGAGCTGTACATTCATCGACATGGAGACAGGAACCTTGCGCTACTCGGGTGCCGGTCACCCACCCTTGATAATCCAACAGAAAGACGGCGATCAGTTCATCAGCCTGCAACAAAACGGCCTCATCCTGGGGCAGTTCCCGAGTGCGACGTACAGCAGCGTCGAGAGGCCCCTGGCAACAGGTGATCGATTGCTGCTCTATACCGACGGCATCCTCGAGGCGACCACCCCGGGTGGTGAGGAATTCGGAGAGGATTCCCTGCACGACTTCCTGGCGCGGAACAGAGAACTTCCGGCCGAGAACTTGGCCGATGCGCTGCTGGCGGCCATCAACGACTGGGCGGGCCGCGGGCGCTACGAATCGCTGGACGACGATCTGACGATGGTCGTGGTCGACGTTCAGCTGGACGGCTCGGCCCGTTAGGCGGCGCGCTTCCGATGGGCGACGGCGTTCGCCAGGGCGATCGCTCCAAGTCCCACCCACTGCAGGAACTGCTGAAAGCCGGTGTTAGGCTTTTACCTCGGTGAATTCACTTATGGAATCGTTCCAAACGGCCGCGTACACCTCTTCAGTCCAGCCAGGCACAATCACAGTATCAGTTTCTGTGTAGCGTCCGGGCCCTATCAGGACTGTGTCACCGGGCGCTGATGCATCAAGTGCAGGTTGGATGGTAGTGAAATCACCACTGCCGTCCTTCTCTACGCGCCATGTCCGCCAAAATGCTATGCCTTGAGCTAGCAAAATGATCAACACCAATGAGATGATAATTCTTAATTGCATCGTTACCGTGATCCTTGACGGAGACTATGGGGAAATGCTCTACCCCGGAGATACCCCCCCTAACAGCCCGTTGAAAAACTCGACCCGCCGCGCATTCCTATCCCATCGATTGCGAGCGTAGTGTATCATAGCGGCGCACCACGATCACGGAGGAAGTCTGATGACGATGAAGCGCCGCCGCCGCAGCACTCAACAGCCGC
>JAHIYU010000158.1 GCA_018814885.1 bacterium
CAGAACCGGCCTCGCCATTGTACAATCCGGCTGCTTGACGACGGAAGCCCCGCGGTCCTGCCACCGGGCGGTGAAACTGGGTGCTTTGCGGGCTCAGTCGTATGCTTCATGAATAATCCGGGCTAAGAACGACGACGCGTCTGCTGCGGTCTGTTTATTGCCCCCCTCGGGCAACGAAGGAGGGCGTCATGTCATCGAGCAGAACAAGATCCGGATACGTTCGCCTCGCCGTGCTGTGCGTCTGCGCCGCGGCCGTCGCGCCCGCCGCCGTGTTCCCCGGCGAGGTGACTTCCCTGGAGTCGGTTGGTTGCGGCGAGCTGCTGTGGCGCCGGGCGGACGGGCTGGTGCCGCTCCCGGCGGTCCGGACCGACGTCGCCCTGGAGGTGAACGGACCGCTGATCGCGGGCACCGTGTCGCAGCTCTTCACCAATCCGACGGACCAGGTGATCGAGGCGATCTACGTCTTTCCGCTGCCGGAGAACGCGGCGGTGCACGCCATGGAGATCATCGTCGGCGAGCGCCGCATCGTGTCGGTGGTCCAGGAGAGGGAGCAGGCCCGCCGCACCTACGTGACGGCGCGCGCGAGCGGGCGCCGCGCAGCCCTGGTCGAGGGCGAGCGCCCGAACCTCTTCACCACCTCGGTGGCCAACATCTGTCCCGGGGATCGGATCACCGTCGAGCTGCGCTATCTGGACAGGGCCGACTTCGACGGCGGCGAGTTCGGCCTGGCGTTTCCGCTGACGTTCACGCCGCGCTACATCCCGCCCGCGATGGCATGCACGGAGGAGGGCGCGCTCTCGGCCGCCCGCGTCTCGCCGACCTTCGCGGGGGAGGGTGACCGGCGCTTTCCCGTGGCGACGGTCCGGGTGGAGCTGAACCCGGGCGTCGCCCTGGCGGACGTGCGCTCCGATTCTCACGATCTCGACCTCGACCGGGACGGCGACCTGTGGCTCGCTTCGCCCGCGGGCGGGACGATCCCCGCCGACCGCGACTTCCTGCTCGCCTGGCGACCGTCCGTCGCCGACGTGCCGGCGACGGCTCTCTTCGTCGAGGACCGCCCGGACGGCCGCTATGCCCTGCTGATGGTCGTGCCCGCGGCCGAGATCGTACCGCCGCGCCGGCGGGAGCCGATCCCCACCGAGACCCTGTTCCTGGTGGATGTCTCCGGTTCGATGCAGGGCGAATCCATCGTCCAGGCCCGGACGGCACTGCTGCGCGCCCTGGACCGCCTGGGCCCGCAGGACCGCTTCAACATCCTGGCTTTCGCGAACGACAGCCGGATCTTCCGGCGCGACTTCCAGGCGGCGACCCCCTCCGGCCTGGCCGACGCCCGCGCCTGGGTGCGGATGCTCGACGCGAACGGCGGCACGGAACTCCATCCGGCCCTGTTGCGGGCCACGAGCCGTTTTTCGGGCGGCGACGATGACGACGGATACAGCCGGCGCATCATCCTGATCACCGACGCCGCCATCGGCAACGAGGCTCAGTTGCTGCGCGAGGCGACGGTCGACATGGGGCCGGTGCGCCTGCACGTCGTCGGTATCGGCAGCGCTCCCAACCGCTACCTGGTGCGCCGGCTCGCCGAGTACGGCGGCGGCCTGAGCGCGTTCGTCAACAGCGCCGCCGGGGCCGGGAACGGCATCGACGCCTTCCTGGAGCGCATCTCGCGGCCCCAGCTCGCCGACCCGCGACTCGCCTGGCGGGGGGATGGTCCGGCCGAGAGCTATCCGGAGCGGCTGCCGGAGGTCTACGCGGGCGAGCTGGTGCTCTGGTCGGGCCGGTTCCCTCCCGGCGCCGATCTGCGCGGCGCGTTCACCGCCGCGCTCGCGGGCGAGGGGTTGTCCTACCCGCTGGGCGAAGCGGAGACCGGGGGCGCGTGCGACGGGGTCGCGGTCCGCTGGGCGCGCCTGAAGGTCGCCGGCCTGATGGCGGACTTCCATCGCGGCGCGGACCGGGACGGCGTGCGCGCGCAGGTGGTCGAGACCGGCCTAGCGTTCGGCCTGGTGACCGCCTACACCAGCCGGATGGCGGTGGAGGAGGCCGTGAGTGCCGATGCCCCCGCCCGGCCCTGCCGTCTGTCCGGCGGCCTTCCCCACGGCACGGAGTTCGCGTCGAGCCTGCCCGCCACGGGCACCTCGGAGCCCCTGCTCAGGCTGCTCGGCGCGCTGGGGCTGCTGATCGGATCGGCGGGGGTCGCGATGGCCCGGCGGG
>JAHIYU010000159.1 GCA_018814885.1 bacterium
CTCCAAGCCCGCTTCACCGGCGGCGGCATCGACCCCGTGTATATCTACCATCCCGTCCGGTACGCGGTGCGCGAGCCGGACCAGGGCACGCTAGGGCCGACGTGGACGGAGGTGGTCTCGTGACGGCAGGGCGGGCTGCCCGTCGCGTTCGCTGGACCAGGTGACCACCACGCGACGGCCGTTGTGCAGCAGCCGCAGGAAGAGCTCGGCGTCCAGACCGAGATCCCAGCGCCAGTCGGGCAATCCGTTGCGCTCGCGCCAGGGGCGTCCAAGCAGCAGCGTGCGGCGGCGTGGCTCGTCGGGGAAGACGCCCTCGCCCAATCCGGCCAGCACGAGCAGGTCGTAATGCTCGAGGCGGGCTTCGAGCAGGCCGGTCACCTGCACCGGCAGATGGATGGAGCGGTGGGGCCACCATTTGGTCTCGCCGAGCAACCGCGCCAGCATGGCGGCGAAATCGCCGGAAGAGAGGGGGGGCATGGCGTCGCCGGCGGCGTCCAGGTCGTCCAGCAGGCGGATCAGCGCCCTGCGGGCGGGACTCGTCCCGTCCGCAACGCGCGCCGTTACCGTCCCGTCGTCGAGGGGGTCGTCCGGGACGGCGCGACGCCAGGCGGCGCGCAGGGCGGCGAGATGTGCGGATACGGGGGTAGGCTTGTCCGCGGCTCGCGCCAGCAGGCCGCCGAGCGCCGCCTCCAGATCGTCCATCAGCAGGGTCATCTCGGGTCGGGCGTCGGGCCAGCGCGCGCGCGCCTCGGCGTCCCGCTCAGCGGCGCGAATGCGCAGACCTGCCAGGCCCGCCCCGGCCGTTTTGCCGCGCAGCAGCTCCTTCTCGAAGCTCAGGGTGCGGCTAGCATGCTCGCCGCGTTCGCGTCCGAAGGTGACCAGTGGATGGGTCGACAGCTCCAGTAACGGGTCCGGATGCAGGTCGGTCAGCGCGGTGCGCAAGAGCTGCCAGACGAGCCGGCCGTCGGCGTGGGTCGACAACGGATCGCCGTCGGTCGCGTCGAGGTCGAGGCCGGCGTCGGCCAGCTGGTCGGCCACGCGGCGCGCCAGGGGCCGGTCGGCGGTGGCCACGGCGATGCGGCTGCGCGGTTCCCGGCGCAGCTGTGCGATCACGAGATCGGCGATCAGAAGGCTCTCCTGCTCGGGGTCGGGACAGGGGCGCAGCAGAGGCTCGCCACCGGGCGCGAGTATGGCGGCGGGATCGGCCAGCCCGGCCAGGCGGTCGGGATAGGGCCGCTCGTCGCGGCCGAGGGGTTCCGGCTCGTCGTCCAGCAGGAGCGTCGACACGCACCGGTCCGGCGACAGGGGATGCGTGGGCGCATCCCGATCGCTGAAGGCGGCCAGGAAGAGGCGCGTCAGGGGGTCGTCGCCGGCGGCGGTGCTGACCATGTGGGCCCGTCCGGCGCGGCGCGCGGCCACGCGGATCAGCCGCGCGGTCAGCGGCGGCAGATCCGAGAAGCCGGCCGTGAAGAGGTTCTCGACGGGCGGGCCCGGCCAGCGTTCGGCGGCACAGGCCGCGTCCACGACGTCCCGCTCGCGGTCGAGCGCGTCGCGGGGAACTGCGCCGCGGTAGAGGCGCCATGCTTCGCGCACCCGCGCCACGTCGCGGATCTGCAGTTCCGGCGCGGCGGGCCCGCCGTCGTCCAGCCCGCCCGGGTCCAGCTCGTGGCGCCGCAGCTCGTCGAAGATCCGCACCAGTTCATCCGACATGCCCGCCGCGGCGCCCGGCCGGTCGCGCAGCCAGTCCAGCTTAGCCAGATGCGGGGCCAGGACCGCGGCCCGCAGGCGGCTGGGGACGGCCGCGGGCGCCAGGTCCGCCCTGCGTCCGGCCAGCTCCTCGACCAGTCCGGCCGGGGTCGTGATCGCCGGCAACAGCAGTCCATCGCGTCCGCTCGTCTCCAGCAGCGCGTGTCGCAGCGAGCCGCAGGCGCGCGACGAGGGCAGCAGCACCAGGGCATGCGGCAGGCGTTCGCCGCAGATGTCCAGCAGGCGTGCGGCCAGACCCGGGAGAAACGGGGAGTCGAAGGGAATCGTGTGGCGTGTGAACATGATCGGATCATCCTAACGCGATGCAGTCGGCCGGGCAAAGGAAACCGCCCCCCGGCCGGTCCGGGGGGCGGTCCGTACTCCCGGGCGGTGCCGTTGCCTGCGGCTACCGCTCCAGCAGCTTCTGGCTCTCGATAACGCGCTTGATCGTCTCCGCGTTGAGCACCTTGAACTCCACGCGGCGGTTGCGGGCGCGTCCCTCGGCCGTGGCGTTGTCGGCCACGGGCAGCGACTCGCCGTAACCGAACACCGTGTACTGGCCGGAGTCGATGTCCGGGAACCTGGCGCTCATGTAGTCGAGAACCGCCCGGGCGCGCTTCTCGGACAGCTCCTGGTTCAGCTTCTCGGAGCCCTGGGCGTCGGTATGTCCGCCGATCTCCACGCGCAGCTCGGGCCAGTTGATCAGCGTCTCGCCGATCTTGTCCAGCTCGCCGAAGCTCTGGACCTTCAGCTCGTCGGAGCCGGACTCGAACGTGACCAGGGAAGTGCGGATCATGCCGGTGTCGAGCAGCTCGGTCTCGGTCGCGGTGATGGCGATGGGGCAACCGGACGCGTCCGCCTGCAGGTGCGAGGGCGTGTCGGGGCACTGGTCGAGCCCGTCGAGGACGCCGTCGCCGTCGCTGTCGGACGGGCAGCCAGAGCCGTCGATGGTGGCGCCGGCGGGCGTGTCGGGGCAGCGGTCGAGCCCGTCGAGGACGCCGTCGCCGTCGCTGTCGGACGGGCAGCCGGAGCCGTCGATGGTGGCGCCGGCGGGCGTGTCGGAGCAGCGGTCGAGCCCGTCGAGGACGCCGTCACCGTCACTGTCGTTCGGGCAACCCGCGGCATCGACGATGGCGCCGGCCGGCGTGCCGGGACACAAGTCCTCGCGGTCGCGCACGCCGTCGAAGTCGGAGTCCTTGCTGCCGCGGCCGAAGCCGAACTGCAGACCGGCGGTCGCGACGAGGTTGTGGGTCGTCTCGCCGCCGTTGCCGAAGTCCGTCATCAGGTCGCTCATCACGTCGCGCACCTCGAGGCGCAGGTCGCGCCGATTGACGTTGTCGCCGCCGAGGCGGAGCTTGAGGCCCGCGCCGGCCTCCCAGCCGTTGAGCTTGGCCTCGCCGTCGCCGAGCCAGCCGCCCTTGGTGTTGAGCTGGGCCCAGCCGCCGGTCAGATAGGGATTGATGCCCGCGCGGGGCATCAGGTTCAGGACCAGGTCCATGCCGGTGTGGTGGATCTTGGTCTCGGCCGCGTCCGGCACGCGCATGGTCTTGGTGAAACCGTAGGTGCCTTCCACGCCCAGCCAGGGGACGAAGAGGATGGCGGCGCGGGCGCCGTAGATCAGGTCGTCTTCGAGGCCGATGTCGTCGGACCAGATCGTGGTGCCGCCGTAGGGGCTGAGGGTGAAGAGGGAATAGTCTCCCCAGTCCTCGTCGGCGCGGGCCGACGGCGACACGAGCAGCAGCATCACCGCCAGCAGCACGAACCTGTCGAGAGTGGGTTTCATGGTCGAAGCCTCCTGTTTTTCCTGTTTGCCAAGCGCGAAAAGCGTGTCCGGACGCGCGCCGGGGCGTATGCCACCTATGGCTTTACGTCATCGATCCTTCTGACCCGTCGAGTTCCGGAAAGTCACAGGCGGCTATCTCAAGGTGTCCATACTTGTCCGGTTGCACGACCGCGGCGATGTGCCCGATACTCCCACGTGACTTCTCCGCTCGGGCCGTGTCGATAATACCGGAAGTATAGGGGAGACGCTTCGGATGACAAGCGATGAAAAGCTCGTCGTCGCCGCCCAGGAGGCGCCGGAAGGCGACACGCGCGCGTTCGACGCGCTCGTGGTTCGACATCAGGAGCGCGTCCTGGCGAACTGTCGCTATCTGAGCGGTTCCGCCGACGATGCGCACGATCTGGCCCAGGAAGTCTTCGTCAAGGCCTTCTTCGGCCTGGAGCGGTTCCAGGGGCGCTCGCAGTTCGGCTCGTGGGTGCAGAGGATCAAGGTGAACCACTGTCTGAACCACCTGCGCAAGCGCAAGGGGAAGTCGTTCCTGGAGCTGGACGATCCTACCCTCTGCAGCGCGGTCGAGCTCCAGTCGCACGCCTCGACCGAGCGCGACGTCGGCCACCGCGACATGCGCGACAGGATCCGCACGGTGCTGGATGCGATGCCCGACACCTTGCGCGTCCCGTTGATAATGTGCGACCTGGACGGGTTTTCGTATCAGGAGATCGCGGACTCCCTGGAGCTGGGCCTGTCCGCCGTGAAGATGCGGATCAAGCGCGCACGCGAGGAATTCCGCCGCCTCTACCGAGAATGAGGGCAGGGAATTGAACAGCGACGACGAGCGCCACCATCCCGACCGGGACATCGAGACCGGCGAGGCCATCGCCGAACTGGCCGCGCTGCGCGAGGTGCCGGCTGCGGGCTTCGCGGACCAGATTCGCCACAGCATCCAGCGGCGCCTGTTCGCCGCGCAGGCGGCGGATTTCTCCTTGCACGTGTTCCTGCAGATCATGTTCGAATACCTATCGGCGGCCCTGGACGCCTTCCGCGGGCCGCAGCCGCCGCAACACCGGGAGTAACCGATGGACACCGGATTTTCGCTGAAGACCGCGGCGACGGACGTGCTGAGCAACCTGGCCTCGGCCATCGCCGAGTTCGTGCCGCGCGCCTTCACCGGCCTGGTGGTCGTGCTGCTGGGCATCCTGCTGGCCAAGCTCGCCGAGAAGGCCATCCGCACCGCGTTCGACAAGTTCCGCCTGGACGAGCTTCTCGGGAGGGTCGGCCTCACGGACATCCTGGGCCGGCTGGGGCTGCGCAGGCCGCCCGGTCAGATCCTGGCGCGCCTGGTGTACTGGATGCTCGTGCTGCTGTTCACCCAGAGCGCCGCGCAGGCGGTCGGGTTGACGGTCGTCGCAGAGGCCATCGCAGCCTTCTTCTCGTACACCCCCAACATCATCGCCGCCGCGCTCGTGCTGTTGGTCGGCATGATGGTATCGCGCTTCGTGGGCGAGGCCATCACGCGCGCCGCCGCCGATTCCGGCGTTGAGTTCGCGCCGACCCTGGGCCGCGCCGCCTCGGCGCTGATCTTCTTCGTGGTGGCGGTGATGGCTGTTTCCCAGCTCCGTATCGACACGGAGCTGGTCAAGTCGGTGGTCCTGGTGCTGCTGAGCGGCATGGCCGTGGCGCTGGCCCTCACCTTCGGCCTGGGCACCCGCGACGTCACGCGCAACATCGTGGCCGGATATTACGTCAGGAAGCTCTTTCGGGTCGGCGAAACGGTGAACGTCGCCGGCGAGAGCGGCACACTGACGGGCGTCACCTCCCTGCAGACGCTGATCGAACGCGACGGCGAGATCGCGGCCGTGCCCAACAAGGTGTTCCTGGAGGAGGTCGCCCGGCGCTAGTCCGGGTCATTCGAGAAGGCTGGCAACACATTTCCGCTCGATCGCTGCGCCGGACATTGTTCCGGCGCTTTTTCTCGATAAATCGATCAAGTCACCCCCCGGAAGTGCCGATCCCAGGATTGGATCGACCGCGACGTGAAGCCGGGCGCCCCCTGAGGAGACGCATTGGTGGGCAAGGGTACGGACTTGTTGACACGCGACACGCACGGCGCCGCCGGCCTGCCCTCGGACGCCGCGGCCTGGTTCGCGTCCGTACGGGGAATGGACCCGGAGGACGCCGCGCGCGCCCTGCGCGTACACGAGGATCTCGACGTCTCCGACCTGAACATGGCCCAGCACGAGATCGTCTGGGTGGTCGATCTCGAGACCCGCCGGCTGCGCAGCCTGTCCGCCTCCGCCGAGAGCGTCTACGGAAGATCCTACGCCGAACTCCTGGCTTATCCGGGCCTGATGTGGGAGGCGGTCCACGCCGAGGATCGCGGCGAGCTCGCCGAGTTCTTCGCGGTCTGCGCGGTCGAACGCGCGTGCGTCCGCTACTTCCGCGTCACGCGGCCCGACGGCGAGATCCGGCACCTGTCCGAGCGCGCCGTCCTGGTGCGCGACGAGCACGGCAGGCCCGTCCGCGCCAAGGGCATGCAGATCGATGTGACCGACGAACAACGCCTCACCGACACCCTCGACCTGTTCCGCTTCTCGATCGACAAGGCCCAGGACGCCGTCTTCATCATGGACACCGACTTCCGCTTCCTGGAGGTCAACGAGGCCGCCTGCCGCTCCCTGGGCTACGACAAGAGGGAACTGGTCGGCATGAAGGTCCCGGAAGTCGATGTGGACTTCCCCCCGGCGGCGCTCGCCGAGGTGTTGAGCCGCCTGCGTGGCGAGGGCAGCGTGTTGATCGACGGGCGGCACAAGCGCCAGGACGGCCTGGTATTCCCCGTCGAGATCGCGGCGAACCTTTTCGAGATCAGCGGCCGGGAGTTCGTCTGTGTCTTCGCCCGGGATATCTCCAAGCGGAAGGCCGCCGAGGTGGAGCGCCGCGAACGTATCGCCCGGCTGCAGCGGCAGAAGGAGGCCTTCGAGAGGCTGTCCGGCGACAACGGCGTGCACGACGGCGATCGCCGCAGTGCCCTGAAGATCATCTGCGAAACCGGGGCCCGGACCCTGGAGGTCGAGCGGACGAGCGTCTGGCTCCTCGACGATGCGCAGGAAACCCTGCGCTGCGAGAACCTCTACGAGCGCACGTCGGGCGATCACCTGGACAACATCGTCCTCGATGCCCGGCAATTCCCGGCCTACTTCGCCGCCATCAGAAGCGCACACCTGGTGGACGCCCATGCGGCCAGGACCGATCCGCGCACCAGCGAATTCGCCGAGGGCTACCTCGAGCCGCTGGGGATCACGTCGATGCTCGACGTCTCGATCCGCATGTCGGGACGCCTCGTGGGGGTCGTCTGCTTCGAGCACGTGGGGCCGTCGCGCACCTGGACCTCGGAAGAGGCCGCCTTCGCGGGCACCATCGCCGAGCACGTGGCGCATCTGATGGAGCGCTGCGAACGGCAACGGCGCGAGGCGGAACTCGGCGAGGAGCGCCGCAGGCTCAAGACCCTGATCGCCAGCCTGCCGGGCATGGCCTTCCGCATCCGGAAGGCCGACGATTGGCCCGTGGAGTTCATCAGCGACGGCAGCACGGAGCTGACCGGCTGGACGCCCTACGATCTGCTCGGAAACCGGAACGTGCGGCACATCGACGTGGTGCATCCCGACGACCAGAAGATGGTGTGGGAGACCATGGACGACGCCCTGCGCAACCACCATGCGTACGAGGTCGAGTACCGGATCATAACGAAGCAGGGCGAGGAGAAATGGGTCTGGGAGAAGGGCCAGGGCGTCTACGACGCGAGCGGCGAACTGATGGCCGCCGAAGGATTCGTGACCGACATCTCGGGGCGCATCAGGGCCGAGCAGGCCATGCGGGACAGCGAGTTCCGCCACCGTGAGCTGTTCAACAACATGCGCTCCGGCGTGGCGGTCTTCGAGACCGACGACGGCGTCGACTTCCGCTGCACGGACCTGAACAAGGCCGGGGAGCGCATCGACGGCCTGAACAAATCCGACATCCTCGCCGGTGATGCCCGCGAGGTCTTCCCGGGGTTCGAGAAGTGCGGTCTGCTGGATGTCATTAAATGTGTCTGGAGCTCCGGTGAGCCCGAGCGCGTGGAAGCTTTCGTCAACCGCGACGACTGGGGCGAGAGCTGGCGGGAGGCCTACGTCTACAAGCTGCCCAGCGGCGAGATCATCCTGGTCTACGAGGACGTGACCGAGAACATGAAGCGCCAGGCGGACCTGCGCCTGAAACAGTTTTCCATCAACCAGTCCAGCGACGCGGTCTTCTGGATCGCGCGGGACGGCACATTCATCGACGTCAACAAGACGGCCTGCAGCAACTACGGATACAACCGCGAAGAACTGCTGCGCCTGGGCGTCTTCGATCTCACCGACGAGTACACGTCCGAGAGCTGGGAACGGAGATGCCAGGAGGTGCGCAAGATCGGCTTCCAGCGCAAGGAGGGGTGGCACAGGGACAAGGACGGCAAGCGGTTCCCGGTGGATATCTCCATCAACCACCTGGAGTTCGAGGGCCACGAATACTACTGCGCCCTGGTGCGCGACATCACCGCGCGCAAGGCGGCGGAAGAGCACATCAATCGCCTCAACCAGTCCCTGGAGAAGAGGGTGGAGGAGCGGACGACGGAGTTGCGCGACAGCCGCGAGAAGTACCGTCTGCTGATCGAGAGCCTGCGCGAGAAGTATATCTTCTACTCCCTCGCGCCAGACGGCACCTTCGCCTACATCAGCCCGTCGGTGACGAACGTGCTCGGTCACGAGATCGCCGATCTTCAGGATTACCGCTCGCTCTTCACGGCCAACGAAGCGCTCCGGCGCGAGGTGGAGGGCACGACCCGGCTCAGTCTGCAGGGACTCGAACAACCGCCCTTCGAGGTCGAGATCAGGCACCGGGACGGCAGTCTGAGGATGCTGGACGTCATGCAGGTGCCGGTCTGCGACGGGCACGGGAACGTGCTCTCCGTCGAGGGCATCGCCCACGACATCACAGAGAGCAGGCGCGCCCAGGAGATGATCCGCGACCAGCAGGACCAGCTGCTCGAGTCGGAGAAGATGGCGGCCCTGGGCAGCCTGGTCGCGGGCGTCGCCCACGAGATCAACACGCCGGTGGGCATCGGCGTCACGGCGGCCTCCCATCTCCAGGAGAAGATCGAGCACTATCGCGGGCTCTACGAGTCCGCCAAGCTGCGCCGGTCCGAATTCGAGACCTTCCTGCGGGAAAGTGGCGATTCCGCCCGCATGATCCTGTCGAATCTCGACAAGGCCGCGCAGCTGATCCAGGGCTTCAAGGGCGTCGCCGTGGACCAGACCGGCGAGGGCCGGCGACTGTTCGACCTGAAGCAGTACCTGGACGAGGTCCTGCTCAGCCTCCGTCCCGAGTTCAAGCGGACCGGCCATACGGTGACCCTGTCCTGCGACGAGGGCATCATGGTGGACAGCTATCCCGGCGCGGTATCCCACACCATCACGAACCTGGTCATGAACTCCCTGATCCACGGCTTCCAGGACCGGGAGCACGGCGAGATCAGGATCGAGGCCGGCTCCGCGGGCGAGAACGTCACCATCGTCTACAGCGACAACGGCGTCGGCATGACCAAGGAGATCCGCAGGCAGATCTACGATCCGTTCTTCACGACCCGACGCGGCCAGGGTGGCAGCGGCCTGGGCATGCACGTGGTCTACAACTCGGTCACGAATTCGTTGGGCGGGAGCATCTCCTGCGCCAGCAGCCCCGGCGAGGGCGCGACGTTCACCATAGAGTTCCCCCTGCGGAACGGGAGCGGCGATGACGCGGCTCGATGACGACATCCTCTTCGCTGACGAGGACCTGCTCTTCGCGTCGGAGGAGTCCGTCCGGGACGTGGCGCGGGAGGCTCCCAAGGCCCCCTGGAAGCTCCTGATCGCGGACGACGACGACGAGGTGCATACCCTGACGCGGCTGGTCCTTTCCGGCTTCATGTTCGAGGGGCGCGGGCTCGAGTTCCTGAGCGCCCACTCGGGCCGGGAGACCGTCGAGATGCTGCGCGAGCATACGGACACCGCGCTGGTCCTGCTGGACGTCGTGATGGAGAAGGACGACGCCGGGCTGCAGGCGGTCCGTACGATCCGGCGCGATCTGAACAATCGTTTCATCCGCAT
The DNA here is from genome assembly GCA_018814885.1 of bacterium. NCBI lineage: Bacteria > bacterium. The sequence goes on from JAHIYU010000159.1 coordinate 9,691, forward strand.
CATCCTGCGCACCGGGCAGCCCGGCCAGGCGCCGGAGCAGGAGGTCATCTCCTCCTACGACATCAACGACTACAAGGCCAAGACCGAGCTGACCTCCCAGAAGCTCTACACCACCGTGACCTCGGCGCTGCGGGCGTACCGCGATCTGCGCACCATCGAGAGCCAGCGCTCCGGCCTGGAGCGGGTGAACCTCGCCACGCGGTGCCTGTTCGAATGCAAGGATCCCGCGGAGTTCGCCATCGAGGTCATGGATCAGATGGTCGTGTTGCTGTCGTCCGGCGAGGCGAAGGAGAGCGTCGACGTGCGCGGCGTCCTGACCGAATGCAGGGGCGAAGACGGCACCGTGGTCGTGGGCAGAGGGCGTTATGCGGCGGATGCCGGCAAGCCGGTCGGTGGTGTCGTGATCGAGGAGGATCGCCAGCTCCTGCGGCAGGTGAAGGACGAACGCATCGAGCAGGTTCTCGAGGACGGCTACGCCTGCTACCTGAAATCGCGCGGCGGCGCCGAGGGGCAGATCCTGCTGCGCACGGACCGCGAGCTGCCGGCCACGCAGCGCGACCTTATCCGTACCTACGCCGCGAACGTCCGCGTCGCCTACGACAACATCCATCTCAACCAGGAGATCATCGACACCCAGAAGGAAGTCATACATACGCTCGGCGAAGTGGTCGAGAGTCGTTCGCAGGAGACGGCCAACCACGTCAAGCGCGTGGGGCGGAACTCCTGCCTGCTCGCCGAGCTCGCCGGTCTCTCCACGGACGAGGCGAAGCTGCTGCGCATGGCGGCGCCCCTGCACGACGTCGGCAAGATCGGCATTCCCGACGCCATCCTGAACAAGCCGGGCAAGCTGACCGAACGCGAGCGCGAGATCATGCAGACCCACGCCGAGATCGGCTACATGATCCTCGGCAACTCCAGCCGGCCCGTGTTCAGGGCCGCCTCGATCGTGGCCCACGAGCATCACGAGAAATGGGACGGCAGCGGCTACCCGCGCGGGTTCGCCGGCGAGGGAATCCACATGTTCGGCCGTATCGTGGGATTGGTGGACGTCTTCGACGCCCTCAGTCATGAACGCGTCTACAAGCCCGCCCTGCCCCTCGACGAGTGTGTCGAGATCATGCGCGCCGAGAGCGGCCGCCATTTCGAGCCGCGCCTGGTGGAATTGTTCCTCGAGCACCTGGACGAGTTCGTGGTCGATTGCGAGACGAAGGAAACGAGCGAGGCGTCACAGACCGACCCCGTGCTCGTCTGATCCCACCAGCGCGACTGCAGCCGCCGCCACCAGGACCGTCGCCGCCGCGGTGCCCGTGAGTCCCGCCAACGGCGCGAGATACAACCCCACCAGCAAGGCCCCGAGACACCCCCCCAGCAGGTCGACGCCGTAGATCGCGGCGACGGAGGCGCGCCCCGCGAGGGCGCTGCCGGACGAGGCTCGCACGAACAGGGCCGCCGCCAGCGCGCCGCCGGCCACCAGCCACACGGCGGTTCCCGCCAGGCC
>JAHIYU010000160.1 GCA_018814885.1 bacterium
CTCGACCGCCGCCCTGGAGGGAACAAACACCAAAATCAAACTCATGCAGAGGCAAGCCTATGGCTTCCGTGACCCCGAGTTCTTCAAGCTAAAGATCTATGCCCTGCACGAGGCCAACTACGCTTCAGCCGGATGAGCCTTTTTTCCTTCACCGGCAGATCGAACATCGCGAACAGCCACATGGCTTTATACCCCGATGGTGTGAATCTCGAGTCGGACATGAGCAACCTCCCTTGAGGATTGCGCCGACGCATGGTGCCGTATCTAGATTTCTGGCAGCAGGATCTTAGTTTTGTTCCCGGCGAACACCTCGGCCAGAGAGGCGCTCGTCCGGGTCAGAGCATCGAAGAGCGTGCGCGACTCCCCGCTGACCGAGTACTTGTCATATAGGGGGCGGATCAATGCGTACCGTAGAGCCTGATCCATGGGTGCATCCGCCCCCCTTTCCTTGACGACGTGATGTACGGCCCTGTCGACGATGGGCCTGAAGGGCTCGATGATGTCGTCCGACAGGCAGAAGGTGTCGTAGCGGTTGTGATGGTGGACTCCGAGCGCGGGATGCAGTCCTGTTGCGCAGATGGCGCGCGTGACGATGGCGCGCAGGACGGAATATCCGTAATTGAGAAAACGGTTCTGGTCCTCGCCGTCTCGATGGCGATGGAAAATGTCGTCGCCGAAGAGCGACACCCAGTATCTGCGCGCGGCCTGGGCTTCCACGTTCGTGCTGTCGCCCGATTTCACTTTCTTGGCCATGGCCATCAACCCGGAGTCGTCGCCGTTTAACTCCTTCAGCAAGCGCCCCTGCGCCCTTACCTTTGCGATGACCAGTTGTCGCCAGATCCTCTTCTTGACGGGCAGGGCCGCGGCGGCTTGCTGAGCGAACTTCTCGCTTTGAAGCGAGTTGCCCCGGAGAGGTAGCATCATGCCGACCGGCATGAACTTGTCGTCACAGACAACGACGATGCCGTTGTTGCCTGCAACGCCAGCCAGAACCGACTGGGTGAAGACCACCCTCTTGTGGGATGCGACGATAGCCGCGACTTCGGGGAGGTGTATCGAGATGGGGTCCATGCCCTCCCGCTCGACGATGATGTTGTTCATCCTGAGTTTCAGAAACGCCGGCTCCTCCGATAGGTCGAGGATCCGATCAGTCATTCGCGTACCTCACTTCGCCAAGTGGATCAACGCAGACTTTCCTGCAACACATTTTTCGGAGAGGGTCGGGTGTCTTATGTAGGAACGATAGATCCTTCACTTTCCTCGCGTCATTTAAAGGTACACCTGAGATTACTCTCTGTCCCGTTGCGTACTCGGATATCTTTCGAACCTTGAAAAGCTCTTTGTTTTCGTCGTTTGTGAGTTCTAGAATATCCCCCCCGCACAGTGAAAAAACGAACCGCCTGTCTGCTCCATGATCACGCTGGACGATCTGTTCGCCCCGACGCTTGCGTTGCATCGCCTCATGGCGGCTGACGACGACGCCCTCCCACTTGGGGTTGCCGCGCCCGTCCTTCGCCTCGAGAATCTCGATATGGTGATTCGAGCCGGCTGCCACGTACCGGGCGCCGCCGCCACTGCCCATCTTCAACGTCGATTGGGCTTTTCTTATGCGCACCTTCTTGATAGTGCGGGGCTTGTCGTTACCGCCCGGGTAGGCTGGCATTTTTGCGGCGTCGCTAAAAACCTTTGACGGCGCGACACCGTCGGCCGCCTCGCGCACGAGTTCACGCACGACCGGATCGACTATGTTGTCGATGTCCTTGCCGGTCAGCGAGACGAGAGGCTTGCGAATGTGGACGTATTTACCACCATCTTCGATCACGCCGTCCTCGTTTCTCGACGGGCTGTAGAACGATTCTTCGTGCAATCCGCCTTGCACCCTGTGGTCGACGCGATGGGACACGATGATATCTTCGATCGCGATATTGGCGTCGCGCCAGAACGTGTCCCAAGGCTTCTCGACCAGACCGTACGTGCGAATGCCGCTCTTGGCCGCCGCCTGGGCCGCGCGACTAAGGTTCTTGATCATGCCCGGAGTAGTCATGGCGATCACGATCGCATCGACGGCGTGATGTCTGTGATCGTTGCGGCTCTTGAGCCCCCCATCACCCAGGATGGCGTTAAGGTCGAGTTCGTTGCGGATGATCCATGTGGCGCGACCGTTGACCACGTGAATGCGACGCTTTCGGTCCGCGTCGATATCACCGCCGTACAGGCAGCCTAGATATTGAGCTGCCAGACGCGATGCATATGCGGTGTCGGTGAGCTGTTGATGGGTAAAATCCTCAAGAAAACGCTCTATCTCGTCATCGTCCATGGTGAAGCGCCATACTTTGCCGCGCGGCAGCCCCGAAATGCCGCTGATCCTAGTCAGGATGGCCGACCACGTCTCGGTGTTGCTCGCATAGGTCTCGTATGGCGTGCGCCCCTGCTTCACATGACGATTCTCGTGCAACTCGCAGAGTGTCTTGTTCATGTACGAGTTATCCAGGCTGCGTTCGTACGGAATGATATGCTCGATGTCGAATTGAGGATTCGGACCGAACAGAGCGTCCATGCTGATCTGCTTGCCCGTATATGGACACAACCATCGACTTTCCTCGGCCAAGAGATACTTCATGACGTCGTTTCTTGATGGATTCCCGATTCCATAATCGACGAGTATCGCCGTGGCCTTTTCGCGCACTTTCTCGTTGTCCCGGTTTCGCTTGATGATGTCTTGTCGGCGCTTTGGAGAATTTCTCACGTCTCGTGCCAGCTCGATCCTGATTCTTTTAGGCTTGCCGTATTTCCGCACGATGGCATTGACGACTTTTCGCAGTTCGGAGAGTGCGCGGGCAACGACGGGATTTCGGAGTTCGGTTAACACGTCTTGCAGCGGGGGAAGCATGTCGAGAGGATCTTTAACTTCTTGCTGGACATTGTAGATCTGTTTGATGGCGGCCTGCAGCCTCATTCCTTTCTCCAGCTCGGGCAGTAAGCGTCTCAATGCCTTTCGGGAGAAGTTGCAGTAGCCCTCCTCCAGGCGGAGTACGCTGAAGACCCCGGCTGTTTCCTCGTCGAGACCGTAGGCTTCAATACCTCTCTTGGTGGCCGTTTCCGGCTTCTCGATGCTGTGCAGGTCGTCGATTATCGCGCTCTGTTCCCCGTGCGAGAAATGATTCCAGCGATCGCCGAACACTTTCCGCATATGTGAAGCAGTTTTATTGCCCGGCAGAGATTTCTCGCCGCCGTGCTCCAGATTGAAATGCGCCTTCCTCTGGCCGATTACCTTGGCAATCTGTCGGAAGGTAGCGCTGGCTTTCGATTCCAGGAGCGCTATGACTGCCTCTCGTTCGTCTTGGGTCAGCGGCCTTGGTATCTCCCCCTCCATGTAGATTTCGAGATCGTTGACCCGTTGCAGGAAGCGGAAGCGCTGCGCGTCTAGACAGCACCAGGGTGCGCGGTGCCGATCCTTCTCCAGCTCGCACTTACCGATGAGGTGTTTCTGGGACTTCAGGGGGCGTTGTTTGAACGTTGCATCGATGATGGTCTTCTTAAGGTCGTCCGACAGGAGGTCGGGGTGATGCGGCACCTGCGCTCGCCAAATCTGTTCGAACTCATCCTCGAACATGGCCCTGGCGGTCCATTGCTGTCGGATTCGCCTAAGATGGGGATCCCTCTTCGCGAAGAACTCTCCCAGCGTTCTCGCACCGGTTTCTTTCATCCGCTTGTGGAGATCGCTGATGCCTTCTTTGACGACGCCTTCATCTTTCTCGTCCCTGTCGGCCTTGCGGTTGCTCTTGAAACCGCGCCTTTGGGCCAAGTGGTAGAGTGCGCGACCGAGTTCATGTCGCTCCAATTTATCATCCAGTGCGCGTGCGCGTAGCATGTAGGGCAGCAGGGCCGGATCTGCTTCCTCGCCGAATCGCTCGGGCCATTCACTCAGCAGCTTCCGATCTAGAGGCTGTATCACCGAGTGGCGTTCTTGCGCACGGTTTGGTTTGCGCGGATCGATGAGCGGGTCGAGATGCTCGGGAGTCGGGGGGAGCAGTCCGACTTTCTGGAGCCTGTGAAACAAGACGCTCTTGCGCCTGGCGCGGCGTTCGAGACGGCGGCGGACACCGCGCGCATCTCGACGAGTCTTGTTGCGCGGATCGCCGCGGCCGTCCTTCTCCATGCCTTCGACGCCGGCCTCGAAGATGCGCACGCCCGCGTGTACGATCTCACATGGCTTATCGTCACCATCTTCTCTCAGCAATGCCCATCCGATTGAGTTCGTGCCGATGTCGAGCCCGAGAACGAGATCCGATGTCTTCAGTCTAGGCATGGTTCCCCCTTGACATCCGAATTACAGTAATGAGATACTGTCGTCAGTGTACCAGAGCGGCGATTGTCCTTACCTAATTGGCAAGTCATAGTAAGCGACATTCGTCACGCAAGGCCACGCTCATAGAGCGACCTTTGCGCCCTCCCAGTGGGGGCGCATCTCTATTGTGGGCGAGGGGCGGTTATCGAATCCGAATACGTGATCATTGTAGCGTGTTTTGAGGTGTGATTTCAATAGGCCCGTAGACTCGATAATGACAACGCGCAAATCACATCCGGGTGTGCCAACATCACCGCAAGGGCATCCCGAGGGGGTGATCATATGGTCGGCACGGCCACCCGCGTCGGCGTCTACGTCGACAGCGTGAACATCGCGATGAACGGTGGTCGCGGCATGCGCTACGACGTGCTGCGGGAGTTCGCGTGCCGGGACGGCGGCGAGGCCATGCGCCTCAACGCATACGTAGTCTACGACCCGGAGCGCGCGCGAGGACTACGAATACCGCAACCGCCAGCTACGGTTCGAGTCGGCGCTTGGCGACTACGGTTACAAGGCGATTCGCAAGGAGGTGCGCTGGTATCGGGACGAGCGCGGTGGTCGCGTCGGTAAGGCGAACGCCGACCTGGATCTGGCCGTGGATGCTCTCCTGCAGTCCGCCAAGCTCGATCGAATCCTGTTGGTCTCCGGCGACGGAGATTTCGTCAGGGTTGTACAGGCCATCCAGAACAAGGGCTGCCGTGTGGAGGTGTTGGCTTTCCGCAACGTGTCCGGTGAACTGAGGCGGGAGGCGGACATGTTCGTTTCAGGTTACATCGTGCCGGGCCTGTTGTCGGGTGCTGGTGGCGATGTCTCGATACCGTGGGGCGAGGTCGGTTCGCGCGTGCGGGGCTACTGCTATTCCCATCACGAGGGCTATGGTTTTCTGCGCGTGATGAAATCGGCTTCGGGACGCATATGGATCACCGACACCCGCCGGGACGACAGTCCCTTCATGAGCGTCTTTTTCCACGACTCGAGATTGCCGCCGGACATCTCGTTCCGGCAGCTGCCGAGCCGTAACATCGTCTTCGAGTTCACTCTGGCCCCAGGCGAGGGGGACAACGAGGGCTTACAGGCGGTGGATATGTCTGTGACGGGGGGCGAATGAGATCGGGCAGCCTCCACTGACGCGCCGCACAGCCCTCCCGCCAGGACGTTCGGCGCTGACCAGGATCATCTGCGCACCAGCTCCGCCAGGCACTCCACGTGGCTCGTCTGCGGGAACATGTCGATCACGCGGGCGCGGGCGAGCCCGTAGCCGCCGGCCGCCAGGGTCGCGCTGTCGCGCGCCAGGGTGGCCGGGTCGCAGCTCATGTAGATGATGCGGGCCGGCCCCAGGGCCGCCAGGATCGCGGCCGCCGCGTCGCCCAGCCCGGTGCGCGGCGGGTCGAGGACGACCGTGGCGAGGGGCCAGTCCGGGGCCTTGTAGCGCAGATCGCCGTCGCGCCAGTCGCCCTCGCGCCAGCGGGCCAGCACGGCCGCCGCGTCGGCGCAGACGACCTCGACCTCGTCGCCGGTCCGACGGTCCCGCAGCAGGTTGTTGCGCGCGTCGCGGACGGCGCGCTCGTCGTTCTCCACGCCGATCACCCGCGCGAACCGGTCCCCCAGGCAGGCGGCGAACAGGCCCACCCCGCAGAAGAGATCCGCCAGGGCGCCGCCGGGCGCGTCGGCCGTGACGCCCGCCTCGTCCAGCCAGCCGCGCGCCAGCGAGACGGCCGCCGCCGCCTCGGCGTAGTTGACCTGGAAGAAGCTGCCGGCGTTCACGCGGAAGGTGCGCCCGGCCGTCTTGACCAGCAGGTGATCGCGGCCCCAGGCCGGGCGGTTGTTGTACAGGATGCCGACGCAGGCCGGGTGCGGCGCTTCGCCGGCCGGCAGATCCTTGAGCACGGCCTTGAGCGCGCGCAGGCGGCCGGGAGGACCGAAGAGCGAGAGCAGGAAACCGCCCTGCCCGTCCAGGCGCGCCACCGCCTCGTCCGCCGGCGGCAGGGTCAGCAGGAAGGGCAGCACCTCGTCGTTGAAGAGGTCCGGCATGAGTCCGTGACGGTCGATGGCGAGCACGTCGTGGCTGCCCTTGCGGCGCACGCCGTACTGGCCGGTGGGCGAGCGCCACAGCCGCAGCTTGTTGCGGTAGCCCAGCGCGGGGCCGGCCGGTTCGGGCGCGGCCAGCCTCTCGCCGGGATCCGCCTTGCCCAGCCGCCGGAAGCAGTCGCGCACGATGTCGGTCTTGGCGCGTCGCTGCGCCGCGATGGACATGTGCTGCAGGTCGCAGCCGGACAGGGCGCCGATCTCGCCCAGGGGCGGCTCGACGCGGTCGGGCGACGCCTCGAGGATGTCCGTCGGCTCCGCCTGCACGAAGCCCTTCTTGCGACGGGTCACGCGGACGCGCACGCGCTCGCCGGGCACGACGCCGCGAACGAAGGCCGCCAGGCCCTCGGGCGTGTGGCCCAGGCCGGCCCCGCCGGTCACCAGCTTGTCGATGACGGTTTCGAAGCTGTCGGGCTGTGAGTTGACGGCGTCGTCTTTCATGTCTCGCCTTCTGTCCGGTTGTGGGGAGGGTTCAACCTAACACCGCGCGGCCGACCTGCCAAGATGGGCGGCTCGGCGGCGTCGGGCTTGCACGTTTCTTGCAAGGCCGGGTCGTGACAATGAACCGGATATTCTCTACAATGGCCGGCATGGATGCCGGATGGCGGACACGGAAGTCCCTGGCGGCGGCGGTACTCATCGTGCTGTCCGCCTGCGTCCTGCCGTCCGGCTGCGCGCCGCACCGCCGCGGACGGCTGTCCGCCGTGGACGCCCCGCCGCCCCCGGCCCGCGAGCGCATCGCGACCTCCCCCGCCCGGGACACGCATCATCCCCCCCGCGGCCGGCCAGAGATCGACCGCACGCAGTCGCCCGCCGACCAGGTCTGCGCCATCGCCCTGTCGTTCCTGGGCACGCCGTACCGCTACGGCGGCGTCACGCCCGAGGGCTTCGACTGCAGCGGCCTGGTGCGGTACGTCTACCAGGAGGTCGGCGTGGACCTGCCGCGCACGGCGTACGGCCAGTCGCGGTCCGGCGGCGCCACGACCCTGCGGACCATGCTGCGCGGCGACCTCATCTTCTTCCGCATCGACAGGAACGTCATCTCTCACGTGGGCATCTACGTGGGCAAGGGAGAGTTCGTGCACGCGCCCGGCTCGGGCAAGTACATCCGCACCGACAGCATCGACAATCCCTGGTGGCGGCGGCGCGTGCAGACCGTCAGGCGGGTGCTGCAGGCTCCTCGGCTAGCCGGCTGATTCAAGCACGCCCTCCGGTCCGATCCTCACCTTGACGCTCGACCGCACGGCCTCGTCCACGGCCTCGTCCAGCCCGATCTCCGCCGACAGCGCCAGCAGGTCGTCCGGCCGCGCGTTGAGCACCGGTCGCGGCGAGCGGATCGAACAGCAGTCCCGGTACGGCTCGATGGACGTCTCGTAGGTGCCGATGCGGCGGCTCAGGGCGGTGATCTCCACCTTGTCCAGGCCGGCCAGCGGGCGCAGAACGGGCAGGGTCAGGTCGGGGCCGATGGCGCGCAGGTTGTGCAGCGTCTGGCTGGCCACCTGGCCCACGCTGTCGCCGGTCACCAGGGCCAGGCAGTTCTCGCGGCGGGCGAGACGGGCCGCCGTCTTCACCATGTAGCGGCGGAACAGCACCATGTCGTAGGCGTCCTCGACCCTGCCGACCGAGCGGGCCTCGTAGGGGAAGGCGGGAACCAGGTGCAGGACCAGCGGGCGCGGCGACCAGGACGCCAGGATCGCCGCGAGTCGCTCGATCTTGTCGACCTTGGCCTCCAGGATCGTCCGGCCGGGGAAGAAATGGACGAGTTCGGGCCGGCAGCCGCGCTTCATGAGCATCCAGGCGGCCACCGGCGAGTCGATGCCGCCCGAGAACAGGACCGTGACTCGGCCGCTGGCGCCCACGGGCAGGCCGCCGCCGCCGCCGATCTTCCGGGTGAAGACCAGGATCTCCTTCTGCAGGACCAGCAGGTACGCCACGTAATCGGCCCCGTCCAGCTTGACCGGCAGCCCGAGGGATCGCTGCAGGTCGGCGCCCACGCGCGTGTTGATCGCCTGCGAATCCAGGGGGAAGCTCTTGTCCGACCGCCTGGCGTCCACGCGGAAGCTGGCGGCGCCCGCCGCATCGCGTCCGGCCAGCGCCGCCGCCACCTCGCCCACGCGGACCAGGTCGGCCGCGGGATCGTCCGTGCGCGGCACCGGCACCGACGCCGACAGCCACTGGATGCCGAACACCCGCTGCAGCTTCTCCGCGACGCGGTCCAGGGCTCCGGCCTCTTCGAGCCGGACCAGCAGCCTGCTCTCGACGTGGTTGATGGCGCGCACCGGTTCGCCGACGAGCGCCCGGAACATGTTGTTCTTCAGGCGCTTGATGAACATGTGCCGGTTGCGCCCCTTGAGGGCGATCTCGGCGTAATGGGCGCTGATCACGGGCAGGGCGTCGGACACGGCGTTCCTCCGTCGGGGGTCGTTCACCTGCAAGTGTAGCAGTTTTGAGCTTCGATGCCAGGCGTCAGCGCGCCAGGGTGATCTTGCCGGTGCGGCGCAGGGGGGCGCCGCCGTCGGCGGGGCGGGAGGTGACGGTGTAGAAGTAGGTGCCCGTGGCCAACGGGTGGCCGTCGCGGTCGCGACCGTCCCAGGCGACGCTGCGGGCGCCGGCGTCGGCATGCGCCAGGCGCCAGTCGCGCACCTGGCGCCCGCGCAGGTCGTAGAGGGAGAGCACGTCGCGGCTCGGTCGCGAGGTGGTCCAGGCGATGACGCCGCGGCCCGTGAAGGGGTTGGGCGAGGGATCCCTCAATTGCAGGGTCAGCGGCTCGTCGGAAGACGGGCCCGCCGCGGTGGCGATGTCGGTGGAGAAAAGCAGCCAGCCGCCGGGATCCAGGACCAGGGTCTCCATTTCTCCCGGAACATGAAGCTGGATGATCTGCCACCGTCTGGCGATCCTGATCTCGGTCGAGACGTTGCCGGCGTCGCCCTCCAGCCTGATGTCCATGTCGAGGACGAACGGCGCGTCGCCGTAGACCGGATCGGTGGGCTGGATCTGGCTGATCTCGATGTTGACGCGGGGTTCGCCGCCGACCTCGATGTTGTACCACCGGATGCTGAGTTCGGGGCAGGTCTCGCGGTACAGCCACTGGTCGAAGAAGGCGGACAGCTCCCGGCCGGTCCGGCTCTCGCAGAATGCTATGAAATCATCCGTGTCCGCGGTGCCGTAGGACGTGTCTTCCTGGTGCGGGAAGTGCCGCAGGATGTCGAAGAAGTCCTGGTCGCCGAGTTCCTTGCGCAGCATGTGCAGCAGCCAGGCGCCCTTGTGGTAGACCATTTCGTGGAAGTAGTACCAGGGGTTGTCGTTGCTCGCGTCCCGGACCAGCGGCCCGTTCCACCAGGTGAAGACGCTGCGCGCCCGCATGAACCACTTGAGGGAGTTGGCGCCGTACTTGTATTCCCGCCAGAGTCCCTCGACGTAGGTGGCGAAGCCCTCGTTGAGCCAGGTGTGGGTCCAGTTGGCGCACGTGACCAGGTTGCCGAACCACTGGTGGGCCAGTTCGTGCATGACGATCGTATCGAAGTAGTTGTCGCCGGTCAGAAACTGGGACGAATAGGTGGTGGCCGTGGGGTGTTCCATGGCCCCGTTCCAGTCGAAGAGGACGTGACCGTACTTTTCGCCGGGGAAGGGGTAGGGGCCGAACATGTTCTCGCACCAGGCGAGCATGTCGTTCAAGGGGGCGAAGTCGATCTCGGCCTGCGGCACCAGATCCGGGTACACGAAGTTGGTGATCTGCAGGGTGTCGCCGGAGACCGAGACATATGCGTCGTCCAGGCGCGCGTATTCGGAGGCCGCGACACAGAAGTGATAGGTGGAGATCGGGCGCGTCTCCTGCCAGTAGCTGACCGCGTAGGACTTGTCCGCGAATCCGCCGGGGAGCACCGCGTCCGCCAGCGCCCGGCCTTCCGCGGGCAGGTAGGGGTGCGTGGGGGGCGACGATAGTTCCGCGCCGTTGGAGACGCCGGTGACCCCATCAGGGACATAGAGCGAGACGTCGTAGGTGGCCTTGTCGCGCGGATCGTCCTTGCACGGCCACCAGCTGCGGGCGCTCCAGGGCTCGCTGACGCTGGCCGCCACCAGCTTGCCGTCCTCGCGCGTGGTGAACCGGAGGCCGTAGACGCCGTCGGGCTGCGGCGCGCCGCTGAAGGTGACGATCGCGTTGAGCGTATCGGTCGGGCCGTAGGCCGCGGGCAATTGTATGAAGACACGATCTTCGTCGCGGGAGAGGGTCAACGGCGTGTACCACGGATCGAGCAATGCGGCGGAGGCGAACGTCATGTCGTCGGTGAAATCCAGCACGAGCATCTCCACGTCGTTTTCCACGGGCGTGAAGGTGATCAGGGTCGTTCCGAGGATCGACTGGGTGTCGAATTCCAGCCTCAGGAAGTGGGTGTAGTGCAGGACGTCGAACTGGTCCTGCAGGGGGTGCGTGGTGGGCGCCTTGTCGGGCGCGATCGTCACGTCATGCGCGCCGCGGGGCGTTCCCTTGCCCTCGTGCAGCCACGAATCGGGGCCCGGCCCGTCGCCGGCCGCACCGAGAACCGCGCACGGCACCAGGAGCCAGGCGCACACAAGCGCAGTACGGGGGAATTTCCCTGTTGGGCGAGTAGCTGTCATACCTCAGGCTGCGTTCGCAAAGAACCCCGTTGTCTCTCTCTCGACGGTGCCACAGAATGAACTCGTGACCCTTCGATGAATCTTATATCATAGCACACCCCGGGCCACAAGTTCGTTGAAGCTCGATCATTTGGGACGCGAAGGGTGACCGATCATGTCGCATGCGGGAGCATTATCGCTTCATATCGACGGCTTGCTGCCGTTTCTGCCCGAAAATGCGATTTCCTCGCTTTCCGGCCCCGTGCGCGCCATCGGCGCGGAGATCGCGCGCCGGGAGGGGCCGGGCGCCGATTTTCTGGGCTGGCTCGACTTGCCGCGCGCCGTGCCGGGCCCCGAATTGCATCGCCTGGAGGATGCGGCCGGGAGGGCGCGCGCGGATTGCGACGTCGTGGTCGTGATCGGCATCGGCGGTTCGTACCTGGGCGCGCAGGCCGTCCTGTCGGCCCTGGCCGACAGGACCTCGGGGCCGGAAATCGTCTTCGCGGGAACCCATCTGTGCTCGGCCGGCCTGGGGAGGCTGCTGCGCAGGATCGGCGACCGCGACCTGCGTCTGTGTGTCATCTCCAAGTCCGGCACGACGCTGGAGCCGGCGATCTCCTTCCGCCTGTTTCGCAACCTGCTCGAGGAGCGCTACGGCCGGGACAACGCCCGGCGCCGCATCACAGCCGTCACGGATTCTGCACGAGGCGCCCTGCGCGCCATGGCCGACGCCGAGGGCTACGACACCTACGCGATACCCGACGACGTGGGCGGACGTTTCTCCGTGCTCACGCCCGTCGGCCTGTGGCCCCTGGCCGTGGCCGGCCTCGATCTGCGCGCCCTGCTCGAGGGCGCCGGCGACATGGCGGCGGTCTGCGAGAACGACGCGCTCGACGCCAACCCGGCCCACCTCTACGCCGCCGCCCGTCACGCGCTCTACGGCCGGGGCTTCACCACGGAGGTGCTCAGCACCTTCCACAGCGACCTGGGTCACATCCAGGAGTGGTGGAAGCAGCTCTTCGGCGAGAGCGAGGGCAAGCAAGGCAAGGGGATCTTTCCCGCCTCCTGCCGCTTCACCACCGACCTGCACAGCCTTGGCCAGTACCTGCAGGACGGACGCCGTGATCTGTTCGAGACCTTCCTGGTGGTCGATGCGGGACAACCCTGGCTGGCGGTGCCGGCGGATCCCGACGCCGACGGTGCCGATCGCGACAGGGACGGTCTCGCCTACCTGGTCGGCCGCCGCCTCGACGAGATCAACCGCAAGGCCTACGAAGGCACGCGTGCCGCGCATCGTGCAGGCGGCGTGCCGGTGATATCGCTGGAGATGCGCAAGCTGGACGAATGGTCCCTCGGCGGGCTGCTTTTCTGCTTCGAGAAGGCAGTGGCGGTGAGCGGGCGCCTGCTCGGCGTCAACCCCTTCGACCAGCCGGGTGTCGAGGCGTACAAACGAGAGATGTTCAAGCTGCTGGGCAAGCCCTGAGAAACGGGCGCGGCCACGACGGGCCTTCTCGCAGGGTTAACAGGGATTGTAGCGGGTCGTTTTCAAAAACACCGGCACATCATCAGGCGAACGGAACAATGACTCTTGTTTTCTTTTGCCGAAAAAATCCCCGGTCTCATTTGCAGAAAACAATTCACGGTAACCGGATAGGCGATTGTGGCTCACGACATCCAATCTTGTAATCCCTTGAGGAAATAACATATTACGTTGTTCTGTCATTCTTCCGTCATGCATGAGAAAAAATTATGGCAATCTCCGGGGAGATTGCGAATCCTAGACTTCTGTGCTCGACTTCTATCCCTCACGAGGGTCCGATGTAATGGACGAGGAGGACGCGATGGATTTCAGGAAGTACCTGCTTCTGCTGATGGCGAGCGGCTTGCTGGCACTGACAGGCTGCTCCGACGACGACACGACGGCGCCGGAGGATCCGCCGGATCTCGCCTTCGAGGGATCCGACGCCTGCGCCCAGTGCCATGTCGAGATCCACGGCAACTGGCAGGACTCCGGGCATCCCTACAAGCTGACGAAGATCGACGGCGTCGCGCCGACCGACAAGTTCCCGACCTTCTCCGCCTTCAACAGCGTGGACAAGACCGTCATCGAACCGCCCGCCGGCTACGCCTGGGCGGACATCAGCTATACCATCGGCGGCTACGGCTGGAAGATGCGCTGGATGGACGAGAACGGATACATCATCACCCAGAACGATGACACGCAGTACAACTTCGAGGACGGCAGCCGCGTGGCTTATCATCCCAATGACCCCATCGGCACCATCGAGTACGACTGCGGCCGCTGTCACACGACCGGCTGGGTGCTGTCCGACGACGACGTCGCCGAGAACAACCAGGACGGCCTCCCGGGCCTGGTGGGCACCTTCTTCGCCGGCGGCGTGCACTGCGAGCAGTGCCACGGCATGGGCAGCCGGCACGCCTTCGATCCCGAAGGCTTCGATATGACGGTCGATACGTCGGCCGCCCTCTGCGGCCAGTGCCACACGCGCGACGCCGAGAACCACATCGCGGCGAGCGGCGGTTTCATCCAGCACCACGAGCAGTACGACGAGTGGCTGCACTCGCCGCACAACTCGGTCCTCGGCCCCGACTGCAACGCCTGTCACGACCCGCACAGTTCGGTCAAGTTCGACTCGGTCGCGATGGGCGTCGGCACTTCGACGTCCTGCGAGGACTGCCACACGGTGCAGATGAAGCACAACGGCTTCCCGACCTGCATCGACTGCCACATGCCCAAGGCCTCGAAATCCGCCATCGCGGCGATACCCGACTACGTGGGCGACATCCGCACGCACATCTTCGCCATCAACACGGACGCCGTGGGCAAGATGGAGGGCATGTTCGACGCCGCGGGCACTCTCGTACAGGAGGACGTGGACGGCATGGCCATGGTGACCCTGGACTTCGCCTGCTACGGCTGCCACAGGGACGACGACGGCGTCGGCGGCATTTTTTCGCCGAAGCCCCTGCAGGAACTGAGCGACTACGTGCTCGGCGTGGGCATATACGCCGGCGAGGGCGGCATCCACTCGCCTGTCACCAGGGCCCTCGCCTCCAAGTAGCTCCCCCCCCACAGCCTGGGAAACGGGGCCGCCATTGTGCGGCCCCTTCTCTTTGCGCCACAATGCGTTCCCCGTGTGCTAAAATATTAGCAGAATGGTGTTGACGGCGCCGCCGCCGCATGCTAAATTTTTCACACAGTGCTAATGAATTCGCACGGAGTGGTCGCGCTCACAATAACCGGATCAAGGGGTGGGACATGACCGATCAACCGCAGCTGGGGCTGAGCCGGCGTGAACGCCAGATCATGGACATCGTCTACCGCCTCGGGTCCGCAACGGCCCACCAGGTGCTCGCACATCTGGCGGATCCGCCCGGATACTCGTCGATCAGGGCGCACCTGCGCATCCTGGAGGACAAGGGGCATCTCACCCACGCGCAGGACGGGCCCCGCTATGTGTACGCGCCGACGGTGCCGCGGGAGGAGGCCCGACGTTCGGTCCTGCAGAACCTGCTGCGCACCTTTTTCGACGGCAGCCGCGAAAAGATGATGGCGGCGTTGCTCGACACGCGATCGGCCGAGATCCCCGCCGAGGAACTCGAGGCCATGTCCGACCTCATCGAACGGGTGCGCAGAAAGGAGCGGTCATGACGGACATCTTCACACTCCACGGCGGCATCCGCCCGGGCGCAGAGATGCTCGATCTCGCCCTGAAGTCCGCGCTGCTGATCGCGGTGGCGGCGTTGACCGGCCTGGCGCTGCACCGCGCCTCCGCAGCGGCCCGCCACGTGCTTTGGACCCTGGCGATCGCCGGCTGCCTGCTGATGCCGTTGCTGATGATCGTCCTGCCCGACTGGCGGCTGGCCGCGGTGCCGGACCTGAGGCCGGCCCTGCTCGGCTTGGCCGATCCGCGGCAGGATTCCGTCAGGTTTCCGGATGACGCAGACGGGACCCGGAGCGAAGTCGATGTCGCGGCTCCGTTCCCGGCGGAAATACCGCCGGCCGAGGACGCCGGCGCGGCGACGACCTCGCCGGAAACGGTGTCGGAGGCCGGGGCGGGCGCCGCGGGAACGACATCTCCCGTGGCCGTCCCCTGGTACGTCTGGGCCTGGGGTGCGGGCGCACTGGCCGTGCTCGCCTTCTTCGCCGCCGCCGCGCGGCAGCTGCACGCGATCGTGGGACGGTCCATGAGCCTGGACGATCCGGACTGGCGCGAGGACGCCGCGTTCGCGGCGCGGTCGGCGGGCTTGCCGCCCGACGCCCTCCGTCTGCGGCGCAGCATCGATTCGATCACGCCCATGACCTGGGGCGTCCGGCGGCCGGTGATCGTCCTGCCCAGGGATTGCCAGGAATGGAGCGCCGGGCAGCGGCGCGAAGTGCTGCTGCACGAGGCGGGGCACGTCGGCCGGCGGGATTGCCTGACCCAGTGGCTGGCCAATCTCGCCTGCATCGTC
>JAHIYU010000161.1 GCA_018814885.1 bacterium
CGAGCGCGCGGCGCCCCGGCGCGACGTCGCGCCCGTGGACGCCCTGTCGAGCCTGTACCAGGACGTCGCGCTCGATCAGGAGCCCCGGCCGCTGATCGTCGGCGAGCGCACGAACGCGAACGGGTCGAAGAAATTCCGCGAGCTGCAGGCCGCCGACGACCTGGACGGCATGGTCGCCATGGCGCTGGACCAGCAGCGCGAGGGGGCCCACGCCCTGGATGTCTGCGTGGCCTACGTGGGACGCGACGAGGCGGCGGACATGGCGGCGTTCACGTCGCGCCTGAACACCGAGGCCCAGCTGCCGCTGATGATCGATTCGACCGAGACGGCGGCCGTCGCCGTGGCCCTGGAACGTCTCGCGGGCCGCAGCATCGTCAACTCGGTCAACCTAGAGGACGGCCCGGAGCGCGCGCGCCAGGTGCTGGCGATGTGCCGCGACCACGGCGCGGCGGTCATCGCCCTCTGCATCGACGAAGAGGGCATGGCCCAGACGCCGGAGCGCAAGCTGGCGGTGGCGCGGCGGCTGGTCGCGCTGGCCGCCGAATACGGCCTCGCGCCGTCGGACATGCTCTTCGACGCGCTCACCTTCACACTGGCCAGCGGCGACCTGGACTACGCCGCGAGCGCCCTGGCGACCCTCGAGGGCATCCGCCTGATCAAGGCCGGGATTCCCGGCGCGCGGACGGTGCTGGGCGTGAGCAACGTGAGCTTCGGCCTGAAACCCAGGGTGCGGTGCGTGCTGAACAGCGTGTTCCTGCAACGGGCGCTGGACGCGGGTCTGGACGCGGCCATCATGCACGCCGGGAAGATCCTGGGCGCCGGCGAGGTGCCCGCCGGGCTGCGCGACGCCTGCGAGCGGCTGATCGACGGCGACGCGTCAGCCCTGACGGTGCTGCTGGAATCCGAGGGCGTGGCGGCCAGGCGAACGGTGGCCGCGGATCTGTCCGTAGAGGCTCGGTTGCGGGAGCGGATCATCGCGGGCGACGGCGCCGGACTGGAGGCCGACCTGGACGAGGCGCTCGGCAAGTACGACCCGCTGGCGATCATCAACGATCTCCTGCTGTCGGGCATGCAGGCCGTGGGCGAGCTGTTCGGCGCCGGCCGCCTGCAGCTGCCCTTCGTCCTGAAGAGCGCGGAGACGATGAAGGCGGCGGTGCGGCACCTGGAGCCGCACATGGAGCGGGCGGATGCCTTGGCCCGCGGCCGCTTCGTCATCGCCACCGTGCGGGGCGACGTGCACGACATCGGCAAGAACCTCGTGGACATCATCCTCACGAACAACGGCTTCAGCGTGGACAACCTGGGCATCAAGGTGCCGGTGGAACAGCTGATCGGGGTGATCGAGCGAGATGCGCCGGACCTGGTGGGCCTGAGCGGCCTGCTGGTGAAATCCACGCTGGTGATGCGCGACAATCTGGAGGCCTTCAACGCGGCCGGCATCGACGTGCCGGTCGTGCTCGGCGGCGCGGCCCTGACCCGCAAGTACGTGGAGAGCGACCTGCGAAAGGTCTACAACGGCCCGGTCTACTACGCGCGCGACGCCTTCGACGGCCTGGCCCTGGCGGGTGCGGTATGCCGGGGGGAGGCGCCGGCGGCGGAGGTGCGGAAGGAGGGCGGCGCGGGGCCGAAAATCGAGATAGTTGACGGGTCAAATATTGACGCGTCAACCATCTCAGAAATCGAGCCCATCGACGTGCCGTCCCCGCCCTCCTGGGGCGCCCGCGTCACCGCGGACATCGATCTGGACGAGGTCTGGCGGCTGCTCAACCGCGCCGCCCTGGTCAAGGGCCGCTGGGGCTACACCCGTGCCGGGCTGTCGCGCCGGGACTACGACCGCCTGTCCCGCGAGGAGATCGAGCCGGCGCTCGCCCGGCTGAAGGCGTCAGCCCGCGCGGATGGGTGGCTGCAGCCCGCGGCCGTCCACGGCTGGTTCCCGGCCGCGCGCGACGGCGATACGCTCCTGATCTGGGACACGTCCGCCGACGCCGACCCGCGCTGGCGGCTGGAGTTCCCGCGGCAGGCGCAGTCCCCCGGACGCTGCCTGACGGACCACTTCCGTCCGGCCGCCGCCGGCCGCGACGTGCTCGGCGCGATGGCCGTCACCATGGGCGCCGCCGCCACCGCCCGCTGCCGTGCGCTCTTCGCCGGCGACGACTACCGAGAATACCTGCTGACCCACGGCTTCGCGGTGGAGAGCGCCGAGGCCCTGGCCGAGCTCGTACACGCCCGCATGCGCGCCGAGCTGGGTATCGCGGCGGACGACGATCCCGACCCCGCGGGGCTGATCAAGGGCCGCTACCGCGGCTGCCGGTACTCGTTCGGATACCCGGCCTGCCCCGAACTGGACGACCAGCGCGTGCTGGCCGAGATGCTGGACTGGGGGCGGATCGGCATCGCGCTGACCGAGGAATGCCAGCTCGACCCGGAGCAGAGCGTCAGCGCGCTGGTGGTACATCATCCGGAGGCGGGGTATTTCGCGGTGTAGGATGGTAGATACCAGACATTTATAGTATTATATCAACTCGTAACGCGATCTTCCCGAATTCGAACGGAGGCCCGGCAATGAAGTTGTCAATGCGGTACATCCCGGTGGTCATGCTCATCGCCTTCGCGGCCGTCAACGCCGACATATTCAACGCGAACCTCACCGCGTCGGAGCCGATGTTCTCCTATACGTTCACTATCGTGGGCCACTATCCCTTTTTCTGCATCCCGCATTACGGACTCGACATGTTCGGGAATATCCACGTGGAAACCGGCGCAGCAAACGACGCATCCACCTGGAGCGCCGTGAAGCGTCTCTATGCATGATCCGCAAGCCCCCCGCCCCTAATCCGGGCGAGATGAAGCCCGGGGCGGAGGCATTCCCTGTGCGGTTCGGAGCCGATTCTGGAGGGATCGATCCGGCGGTCAGCCCAGCAGCTCTCCCGAGAACTCGCTGGCGTTGCGCACGAAGATAGTCGTGTTCAGGCCGCTGGCCAGCTCGATCAGGCGGTCGACGCTCTCGGCCTCGGCCCCGGGCTCGGGAATCATCAGGCCCAGGAAGGTCATGTCCGCCTTGCGGCTGTGCTGGTGGATGACCTCGGCCACGGTCTGGTCGGCCGGCTTGACCACGACCTCGGCCTCGGCGGGGATGCGGATCTCGGTCACGAGCCTGGTCAGCTCGGCGGCCCGGGCCTCGCTCTGGTTCGGATCCAGGATGATCGAACGGATCACCACGCGCGCGTCCCGCCACTGGGGGTTCATCATCATCAGGTGCGTCAGCAGCAGCATCAGGTCGCCGTTGTACTGCTTGCCCCGCCACCAGATGTCGATGCGTCTTTCCTGGCCCGGTTCGTGGGCCCAGTTCAGCCGGGCGATGATGGTGCTCTTCTTCAGGCGCGCCACCGAGCGCATGATCCGCAGCAGCCGTTCCTGGCGGTCGCGCTTGTCGGGCCAGCCGAACATCACCGTGTTGGACTGCAGGCCCGCGATGCCGTTGGCCTGGGCCACGCTGATCGCCCCGCTCTCGAAATCGGAGACGATGTTGACCTCGCTGAAGATCTGGAGCCCCTCCTGCTCGAGATCCGCGTCCATTTCCGCGTGCAGCCGGTCCACCTCGGGGGCCAGCTGGTCCAGATCCCCCTCTACCAGCCGGCAAGCCGTGACGATGCCCCGGTTCTGGTTGAACCAGTTGGCCAGGCGGACCAGGCCGATCCGCTTGGTCGTGTCCCCGACGAAGAGCAGGATGTGCGGCCGCCAGTTGCGCGGATCCTTCGCGTGCGTGCGCAGCTGCAGCAGGGCCACCCGCGTCAGGGCCACCCACAGCCCCGCCCGCACGTCGCCCCAGCGTTTCTGCATGGACCGGCTGCGCAAGAAGAGGTACAGGGCCAGCTCGAGGGTCAGGGCCGCGACGCAGGCCACGGGGCTGATCAGGAACATGACCACCACGGCCCCCAGCGAGCCCAGCAGGGAGACGAACCAGGGCACCCTGATGGTCGGACGGAAGGAGGGATCGCCGGCCAGCTTTTCGAAGGCCGCACTGAGGTTGATCGTCACATAGAGGGTCAAAAACAGGATGGTGACGAACTTGGCCACGTCGTTCAGCCCGCCCAGCAGGACCGCGGCCAGGGCGATGGCCCCGCTGACCCAGGTCGCCACCATGGGCTGACCGGTGCGCGACAGGCGGGCCATGATGCCCGGAGCGAGGCCGTCCGTGGCCAGGGCCTGCAACACGCGCGGCCCACCCAGGGCGCTGCCGAAGGCCGAGGACAGGATGGCTCCCCACAGTCCCGGGTACACCAGCCAGGCCCCCAGCACGGCCACCTGCGTCCAGGCGCCGATGCCGGCGGAGGCCAGATCCGCGGGGCCCAGGCGCCGGGTCGTCGCCAGCAGGACCGGCACGATCAGGTAGACCAGGGTCCCGGTCAGGACGGCCAGCAAGGTGCCACGGGGAATGGACCGCTGCGGATCCTTCAGATCGCCGCTCATGCCGATGCCGGCCGTGAATCCCGTCACGGCCGGGAAGAACACCGCGAACACGAACCAGAACCCCGCCGGGGCGGTCCTGTAGGTCGGCAGCCATTCCGGAGCCCGCAGCCCGCCGGTGCCCACGCCGACGGCCAGGGCAACCAGCGAGAGTGCCACCGCGATCATGATCGGTATCTGGAGTTTGAGGGCCACGACGGCGCTCCTGCCCGAAACGGCCGTGGTGGCGATCACGATGCCCGCGGCCAGTATCTGTATCAGGGCCGGGGAGAGCTCCTGGCCGGCGGGGGTGACCAGAGAGACGATGGATTCGGCCAGACCGAAACTGTAGAAGGTGATGCTCAGGGTCCGGCACAGGAAGAGGGGAATGCCGATGGCTCCGCCCAGCTCGATGCCCAGGCTCCGGGAAATCAGGAAATATTCGCCGCCGACCCCGACCCGCATGTTCGTGGCCAGGGCTGACGCGCTCAAGCCCGTGATGAGGGTGATGCTGCTGGCGATGAGCACCACCACGATGGTGATGCCGAGTCCCAGATTGCCGAGCACCCAGCCGAAGCGCAAATACATGATCAAGCCGAGGATGGTCAGGGTGCTCGGTGTGTAGACGCCGAGAAAGGTCCCGAACTTGGGGGCCGGACCGCCAGATCCCGCGCTCTGCGCAGCAAATTTCATGGAGTGAGGCTAGCAGATGCCCCTGCGGGAGACAACGGTTCACGTGTGTCCGGAAAACCCTGTCCGGCCCCGAATCCGACGAAACCAGGGCGCAATCCGCGGATCCTGCGCCGTCTCGTGGAATTGGTCGACAGCCGGGAGGGTCGACGGGGGCGTCGACCCTGTAACGTCCGGAGACGCGGCCCCGGAGGCGCGGCGCTTCACCACCGCGGCCGGTAGGTCGCCCGCAGGTGGAACTCGCGGGAGGGGCCGGGCAGGGGCGCGTGGTAGCCGCTGTAGGGCTGCACGAAGACGTGGTTCTCCCCGAGCAGGTCGTGCACGCCGATGCCGCAATCCAGTCCGGCGATCACGAAGTCTTCGGCCCTCAGCCAGATGTTGGCGAGCGCCTCGGCCGTGAACGTGCTCACGACGAGATCGTCGTTCTCGTCCACGCCGTCGAAGCCGTACCGCTTGCTGAAACAGGTGATGGTGGAGCCGAGGCTGTATCCGCCTCCCAGGTCGATCGTGCCGAACAGGTTGACCTTGTGTGCGGGGAAGGCGAGGAGCACGTGGTCCCGCCCCGGCACGACGTAGTCGGCCACGAGGTTCTCGCGGTTCCGGTAGTACGAGTAGTTGGCGCCCAGGCTGCCCCCCGCGGTCTGGAAGCGGTACTCGATCTCCAGACCCCGGTTGGCCACCTGGTCGAAGTTGTTGTAGCCCTCGGTCTCGGTGTCCACGTCGTAGTAGAAGACGATGACGTCGTCGATCGCGATGTCGAAGACGTTCGCGGTGAGAATGCTGCGCCGGGTCAGCTTGTATCCCGTCTCGACCTCGATGACGCGGGTCTTCTCGGGCCGGAGGGCGTCGTTGTAATCCAGGCCCATGATCGAGGGCGCCCGGAACGCCTTGCTCAGGAGCAGCTTGGCGTGGAAGCCGCCCGAAACCCGCGTATAGGCGGCGCGCGGGACGAACGACGTGCCGAAAGCACAGTGATCCTCGAGGCGCGCCCCGACGGTGAAGTTGCCGGCGCCGGTCCTGAACATGGCCTGGGCGAAGCCGGCGATGTTGTGGTACTTGACCTCTGTGCCGCCGTCGCTGAAGACGTACCGCAGCGAAACCGGCTCGCCGGGGGTGCCGCCCGCGCGATCCTCCATGTACTCGCCGCCCAAGGAGAGGTCGAAAGTGTCGCTGTGGCGATAACGGGCCGTCGCCCTGGCCGTCAAGCGCTCGGCGAGAATGGCGAAGTAGTCGTCGTTTTCGAGCACGTCGGCCGAGACGTCATCGACGTGCCAGGGCGTCTGCCGCTTGTACGACAGCTCCGGGGTCACCGTCACGCCGCCGCCCAGCTCCTGTTCGAGGCTCAGCGAGGCCGACAGTGTCGTGAAGTCGCATCGGACCGGGCGGGTGAACGCCTCGTCGTAGAAATCCCGGCTCGTGGTGCTGTAGCGGTCGTAGAGGACGCGGGCCTGGAGGTTCCTGTAGGCGAGGCCGAAGTTCAGCTGCAGCGGATCCAGTTCGGCGTTGTCCTTCATCTCGTAGCTCGTGTCCCAGACGTCGCTGTAGACGCGATCGCTGCGCACGCCTTCTCCCAGGAGGCCGTGGACGGAGTAGTCCAGATCGCCGCGGCTGCGCCCCGTGGAGACGCTCAGCGAGCGGCGGGCCTCGCTGTCCACCAAGCGGCCGTAATCCAACGTCGCGCGCGTGCCATCGATGTCCGCGCCGTTGCTGGTGATGACCTTGATCACGCCGAGCTCTGCGTATCCGCCGTACATGGCCGAACCCGGGCCGCGTATGATCTCGATCCGCTCGATGGAGTCCAGGGGGTAGTGGTTGCCGAACTGGAGGTTCGAGTAGAGCGTCTCGTTCATCTCCTGTCCGTCGATCAGCAGCAGGATCTTGCCCTCGTGGCCCCAGAGGCCGCGGGTGCCGATCCCGACCACGCCCTGCACGTCGACGCCGAACTCGAAGCCCGGGACGCGCCGCAGCACGTCGAGCAGGTCCCGCGCGCCGGAGTCGAGGATCTCTTCGCGCGTGATCATCGTGACGATGCCCGGCGACTCGCGCGTCGTGAGCGTGCTCTTCGACGCGACGGTGATCTCCAGGTTCAGCAGCTCGTCCAGCGACATGTCGTAGATGCTCGACGCGTCGGGATCGGCTCGTGCCGGCGCGAGAGCGGCGGTCAGCCCGATCAATAGCACAGCCATCGTCATCGTTCTTGTCGGGTGCATCGCCCTCGTCCCTCCTGGTTCAGCGCTGTTCCGCCGCGGGGTGGCGGGTTGACTCGGCGCCTGTTTGCGCGATGGCATCGGAGCCGGCCTTGATCGGCTTCCGCCATCCGGTTCTCATCTTCGTCCCGATCCGGATCCGATGCCCGCAGGCATCGCGACGTTCCTGCCGCCGTCGCGAGGGCGGGGGGGCCTGTGCGCCCCGCCGTTCCGGCTGGCGGTTCTCGATTCCGAGTCCTGGCCGTTCAGTACCCTGACCAGGATCTCCACCAGCTTGTAGGTGTCGCTGGCCTCGTGGGAGAGCTGGCCCGCAGCGGTCGCCGACTCCTTGGCGCTGTCCGTGTTCGCGCCGGTGACGGCTTCGACGTTGTGTATCCCGGCGTTGATCCTGTTGACTCTCGTCGCCTGTTCGGAGCTCGCGTGGGCCACCTCGCCGATCAGCGTCGAGACCGATCCGATGCTCAGCACTATCTCCTCGAGCATTTTCCCGACCTCGCCCGCGACGTTGACGCCGTTCGCGGAGTTGATGCGCGAGACCTCGATCAGCTCCGCGGTGTCGCGGGCGGATTGGGCGCTGCGCTGCGCCAGGCTGCGCACCTCCTCCGCGACCACCGCGAACCCCCGGCCGGCCTCGCCGGCGCGGGCGGCCTCGACGGCCGCGTTCAGGGCCAGCAGGTTGGTCTGGAACGCGATCTCGTCGATGGTGCCGATGATTCTCGAAGTCTCGTTCGTCGACGCGCTAATGCGGGAGATGGCGGCCGCCATCCTCTTCATGGCCTCCAGGCCCCTGTTCGCGATCTCGCAGGCGGAGGCGGAGTTCTCGTTCGCGGTGCGGGCGCTGGCGGCGGTCTGTTCGGTGCTCGAGGTGACGTCGCCGAGGGAGTTCGCGATCTCCTGAAGCGTGGCGGCCTGTCTGTTGGCGCCGTCGGCCATGCCGTTGCTCGCCCTGGACATGTTCCGGGAGGCCTGCATGACGTTGCCGGCGCTCCTGGTCAGGCCGCGAATCACCCTGTAGAGCGGTCCGGTCACCGACCGGTTGACCAGGACGCCGATGGCGAGGGACAGCAGCAGGGTGATCGTTCCGGTAACCAGGGCGAAGACCCGGAAGGAGCGGGTGTTGGCGGTCACGTAACCCTTGTCGAAGTCGATCCGCAGATAACCCACGGTTTCCCCGTCCGCCCTCATGGGCGCGTATGCGGTCAGGAAACCGGATGATTCCTCCAGCACGATCTCGGCGATGTCCCGCGGGACGTCAGCGCCGTCCTCGGCCCGACGGTTGACGCCGTTCACGAAACCGCGCTCGGCGTCCAGCACCAGCACGGACCCGATGACGTTCTCCTCGCCCTCGTTGATCTTCAGGGATTCCAGCGACTGCTGCAGGGAGGCGCCGTCGTCGAGGACGGCGGCCTGGATGCCGAGGGCGAGGTTGTCCGCGAGCAGGGACGTCACATAGCGGGCGTCGCGTTTCATCAGCGTCATGCCGAACGATTTGGTCTTGGGCGGGAAGACCAGGATCATGCAGCTGACCATGATCGAGCTGATGACCACCGACAGGGCGATCAGCCTGAACCGGATGGATGACGAGAGCAGTCGATTCATGTCCCTCTACCTTCCGCGCCATGGCCGCAGGGGGCGCCCCTGGGCCGGAATTCGGGCGAGACGCATGTGGCGCCGCCGCGACGGATCATTCCGACCGTCACGACGACTCCCGTATGGCGGTCTCTTTGATCTTGTCCGCCACCTTCAGGATCGCCGGGTTCCAGTTGACGCCTTCCGCCCTGGCGGCCTCCATGTTCAGGAGGATCTTGGGCTTGCCTCCCTTGAGACCCACCCCGAGGCATACGCCGGCGGCTACTTGCGCCGGCAGACCCGTCACGCTGAGAATCCTGTGCATGCGGGTATAGGCTATGGCCGCGTCAGTCTTCGCCGCGTCGCCCACGTAGAGGATGTGGGGCGGGGATTCGGGCAGGTCGTCGCCGGCCTCGACGGACGAGATCGTCGCCGCGCCGGCGGCCATGCCCAGAACCTCGCGAAACTCCTCTGCGAAGGCGGGATCGCCCAGGACATAGACCGTGACGTCTCCCGCCAGGCCCTTGTGGAAGGCGAGGACCTTCGCGATCACGGCGGACCGCACGGTCACCGGAGCGATCTCGTAGTCGTCTGCCCGTGCGGGGGCCACGAGCGACAGGCACCCCCACATCGTCAGGATCGCCGCAACGAGGACGCGCGAACCCCTGCTGTACATCTATCTGCCCCCGGCATCGATTCGAGACGGCTGCGTTGCGCCCCGTGAGGCGCACTGCCGATCCATAGGTGTTGTCTGGGGATATATCGACCGATCGGCCGTATGGCTGAAGGAATGTTCGGATTGAACAGGAAAAATCCGTGCCGCCGATGAGGCACGGACGATGGATCCATCCTGTTATTATCGAGTGGGAACAGGATCGGCCGCGCCGCCGGACGGGCAGCGACCCCGGAACCGGGCGGCGGCGGCGATCATGAGCGCCCGGATCAGCCCCGCTTGGAGATCCGCCGCCTCCGTTGGGTGCCGCGACGCTGCGGGGGCGCGGTCATGCCGCCCCTGTGGTCGGAGCGCGAGAGGGCGGCCTTCTTCTCCGTGCTGCGGTAGCCCTGGTTCTGGGGGGAGAAGGAGCCGTAGTCGAAGCCTTCCAGGGTGCGCCGTTCGATCGCGGCGTGCAGCACCTTCTCGACCCGGTGCACCAGGGGCTCGTCGGCCTGGGTGGCCAGGGTGTAGGCGGTGCCGCTGCGCAGGGCGCGGCCCGTGCGGCCGATGCGGTGCGTGTAGGCGTCCACCGTCGACGGCATGTCGTAGTTGATGACGTGGGTCACGTCGGTGATGTCGATGCCGCGGGCCGCGATGTCGGTGGCCACCAGGATGTCGTAGCGGCCGTTGCGGAAACCGTCGATGGCCCGCTGGCGCTTGTTCTGGGGCATGTTGCCCTGCAGGGCGGAGACCCGGTGGCCCTGCTTCTCCAGGACCGTGGCCAGGCTGCGCGCGCGGTGCTTCGTCCGCGTGAAGATCAGGACGCGGCCCGACGCGTGGGATTTCAGCATCTTCTGCAGCAGGGGGCGGCGCAGGCTGTCGGTGACGGGGTAGAGGGCGTGCGAGACGGTCTCGGCCGGCGCCCGCGCGTCCACCTGTACGGTGATGGGATCCTTGAGCACCTGGTCCGCCAGGGTGCGGATGTAGCTCGGCATGGTGGCCGAGAAGAAGAGGTTCTGCCGCTTCTCGGGCAGCTTGGCGATGATGCGCCTGATGTCGGGCAAGAATCCCATGTCGAACATGTGGTCGGCCTCGTCCAGGACCAGCACCTCCAGGTGCGAGAGGTCGATGTCGCCGGAGAGCATGTGGTCGAGCAGTCGGCCCGGGCAGGCGACGACCAGTTCGACGCCCCGGCGCAAGGCATCGAGCTGGGGGTTCTTGCTCACGCCGCCGTAGAGGGTGACGCTGCGCAGGTCGGTCTCGCGGCCGAGCTTCTTGAAGTCGTCGTTGATCTGTTCGGCCAGCTCGCGCGTGGGGGCGATGATCAGGGCGCGCGGGTGGCCCAACTCGCCGTCTAGCAGCCGCTCGAGGATGGGCAGCGCGAAGGCGGCGGTCTTGCCGGTCCCGGTCTGCGCCAGGCCGAGCACGTCGTGCCCGCCGAGGATGGCGGGAATGGCCTCTTCCTGGATGGGGGTGGGGCGGGTGTACCCCGCCGCCTTGATCCCCGCTTCGATCCAGGGGTCGAAATCGAACTTGTTGAAACTCATCGAGTGATGCTCCTGACTCCGTTGAGCCAAGGTGCATTCTCTCAGCTCGTCGATGCATGGGGTCGGAAAAGGGTGGGATGACGTGTGTCTTCAGGTCGTCCTATGTGCCGGGGAAGATAGTATCTTATGCCCCGCTCCGCCACCGGAAGATAATATCCCTTCAATTCCCTAGTCCGCGTTCACGTCCACCAGCACCACTCCCTCCGAATTCCTCACCGTGATCGACGTCACGGGTTCCGTCAGCGTGCCGTTGGCCCGCAGGCGGCGCATGGGCGGATCCAGGGCCACCTCGACCGCGGTCGCGTCACCGTAGGAATCGCAGTCGCGTGTGTCCTGGGGACGGACCAGCACCCGCCCGAAGGTGTACTCGCGGGCGTAGATCCGGTAGGTGCCGGAGCAGCCGGCTTGACCGCTCTGCAGGATGTACCCCTCGTCCAGCGGGTCGCCGAGGTCGTACTCGTAGGCGAGCGACCATTCCCCGGTGAAGTCGTCGAGGGAGGCGTTGTCGTTGCAGAACGAGGGATCGAAGTAGGCGACACCCGGGCTGTCGGGCATGCCGCGCACGTAGTAGTAGCTCGCCAGGCGCCACATGCGGTAGCGGTCGTCCCGGGTGGCGGAGTTGCCGGGCGTGTAGCCGCCGGGGCCGGAATCGCACATCCGGCCGTTGAGGTCGACGATGACGCCGTTGTCCATGGCGCGACGCACCTGGTCGGCGAAGCTGCCGTAGCCCGACGACGTCCAGTCGTACGGCTTGTGGACCAGCTCCAGGGTCACGCCGCCGGCGGCCGTGTACTCGTTCTCCGACAGGTCGACCCAGTAGTACTGCGCCGGGTTGATCAGGATGAACTTGTTCCGGGCGCGCAGGGCGTCGCGCAGGTGGGCGAGCCAGCCGGTCACGACCTCGCTGTACCGCCGGTCGAGCTCGTTGTAGTTGCGGCCGGCCAGGTCCGGGTCCGAAGGACGCAGGCCGTCCAGCTCGCGCACCGCCCCGCCGGAGAGGATCCGGTTCTGGTTCAGGTAGAGCCCGCGCTTGAAGCCGGGGCTGTGCTCGTCCAGGAAGACGCCGTCGTAGTCGGCGCCCATCCTGTCCAGCAGGCGGGCCGTCTGCCAGCTCCTGAAGTCGTCGTCGACGGGGTCGAAGGCGTACCTGTACGAATCCCACATGTAGAGCCTGAGCCTGGATTCCGCGGCCGGCGGCGCGCCCGGCGGGCTGCCGGGGATGGTGACCGGCTGCCCGACGTCGTTGCCGGCCAGGTCCCGGTACTGGATCACGGTCTCCTCGGCGAAGTGCAGGTACGCGTCTTCCGGGGCCGGCAGCGTGCCTGATGACGACGTGATGGCCGTCAGGTCCAGGTCGTAACGGAATATCTCGACGTCGGGGTCGAAGTCCCGCACGCCGAGGTCCCCCTCGTTGATGTCCACATGATGCGCCAGCCACTCCTCAACGCTGCGCCGCTCGGCGCCGGCGGGTACACGGAAGTTCATGCCCCGGGTGAACGTGAGGACGTCGATGTGCCGGAACTGCCCCCGGCCCGCATGCAGGTCCGGCGGTGGATCGTCCGGCGGTGGATCGTCCGGCGGCGGATCGACGGGTGGTGGATCGACGGGTGGTGGATCGTCCGGCGGCGGATCGGCCGGCGGATTGGTCTGGTCGTCGGCCGGAACGTCCGGTTCCAGTCCGACGGTGTTGTCGGAGCAGGCGGACAGGACGATCAGGCCCAGGATGATGCTGATGATGAGAATGCGCGATCTTGTCATGCTGAGGGGGGTCTCCTTTGGGGAGAAATTTGAGCAATT
This sequence comes from bacterium, assembly GCA_018814885.1. NCBI lineage: Bacteria > bacterium. The sequence continues at coordinate 12,912 of JAHIYU010000161.1, forward strand.
GGCGTGCCGCGAAAAATCAAGGTATGGAATGTCCCATCATCGCGCAATGCGATCGTCCGTGACGGGCCGGCCCTTGTCCAGCCAGAAGACCGGGGGAGGCGACCATGCGGAAAGCCCGGTGATCGGCCTCGTGATGCTGCAAATGCCCCGCTCCGCCTTGACCTTGCCCGCTTCTGACGGCTACGCTCGCCCGACCGGGCGCCGGCTCTTCACCGGCCCCGTCACGACCTGCCGTCCCCGAATCCGATCGGAGCCGCCCCTTGCCGGAAGCCTTGCCGCGGGACCTGCGCATCGACGCCCTCAGGGGACTCTCCCTGCTGATGATCTCCACAAACCACGCGGCCTACCTGAGCGGCAACCACCTGCTGCGGGACTACTCCCTGCAGACGCTCACCCTGACCGATTGCGCCAACGTCTTCATCTTCATCTCCGGCTACGTGGCTGGACTGGTCTACGGCCGGGTTCTCGACGACGGCGGCTTCCGGGACGTCTTCCGCAAGGCCGCGCGTCGGGCCCGTCAGCTCTACGTCTGGCACGTGCTGGCCCTGGCGGTGACGGTCGCGATCGTGGGGGCGTTCCGGCTCGGCGGCGTGGGCGCGCTCGCGCAGGCCCGCCTCTCGCCCTTGTTCGTACGTCCGCTCGAGGCCGTCCCCGCTGCGCTCGGGCTGATCTACACGCCCTACGCCTTCGACGTGTTGCGCCTGTACATCCTTCTCCTGCTCGCCCTGCCCTTCTGGCTGTGGCTCCTGCGGCGGCGGCCCGTCGTGGCGCTGCTCGTCTCGGCGGGCCTGTACGCCGTGCCCCTCCTGTTCCCCGGGGCCGCCATCGTCGATTGGCCGGACGGACTACAGTGGTACTTCAATCCCCTGTCCTGGCAACTGCTGTTCTTCCTCGGCACGGCCCTGGCCCGGTGCGGATTGCCCGGACCGCAGCGGTTATGGCGCTCTCGCGGGTTGCTCGCGGCCTGCGGGTGCGTGGTCGTGGTGGGCGTGCTGGTGCGGACGGCCGCGCCGGCCGTGATGGCGGCCTGGGATCCCCGGGTCCCTTTCATCCACGACGATCTCGTGTGGGGGAAGCTGCCATGGACCGGCAAGCCCAACCTCGAGTTCACGCGGCTGGTCTACTTCGGCGCGCTGTCCCTCGTCGTGCTGCGGGTCCTGCCGCGCGCGCTCGGCCTGTGGCGCAGCCGGCTGGCCGCCCCCGTCGTCGCCTGCGGGCGGAAAGCCCTGCAGACCTACTGTCTGGGCTTGTGTCTGGTCTACCTGATCGCCGCGCTGACGCGGATCTGGGGCGACGGGAACGTCATGATCGCCGGTCTGACGGCGGCGGGCTGGGGGATCCAGATGCTGGCCGCGGTGGCGATGACCCGGCGCGGATCGCGCGCGGCGCCGGGGTGAGCCTATGCAGCTGCGACGTCGCGGGCCGGCTGGTACGGGTGCTGCGCGACGAGAGTTTCGAGACGATCGTCCTCGCTTCCGAGAACGAGGGAAGGCTACCCCGGGAGCCTTCCCTCTCGACAACTTCGATACGATACGATCCTATCTGACCAGGGTCATCCTCCTGGTCTGGCAGGTCTCATTCCCGACCTTCAATCGGTAGTAGTACACGCCGCTGCTTGCGGGACGCCCCTGCTCGTCGTAGCCGTCCCAGCGGATCTCGTGGACACCCGCCTCGCGTGGGCCGGATACGAGGATGCGGACGACGGCGCCGCGGCTGTCGAAGATCCCGAGCCGCAGGTCCCCCCTGGTTGCGAGCTCGAATCCGATGGTGGTGGCGGGGTTGAAGGGGTTGGGGTGATTCTGGGCCAGAACTGCCCCGAGCGGCAATCCGCCGGCTTCGCTGACGACGCCCGGCGATGCGGCCTCGCTCTCGTTGCCCGAGAAGTCGACGGTCGAAACCCGGTAGTGATTCCCCGGACTACCCGCGGGATCGTGCCAGCCCAGACCGGTGGTCATATGGAGCGGATATCCGGGATCGATGACGAAGTCGTGTGCGTCGCCCCTGTAGATCTTGAAATAGTCGAAATCCCCGTCGGGGCAGACTTCCCAGGACAGGTCGACACCGCCACCGCCCGAGTAGTCGGCGCTGAAACCCTGCGGGGCCTGGGGCACGAGGTTGTCCACCGAATAGCCGCTGTCCGGTGGAGTGTCGTAGTAGGTTCCCGCCGAGACGGTCATGGCCCTGACGAAAAAGACCGAGAATCTCATGCCGACGGTGATCGTGGAGTCGGCGACCGTCGGTATGATCGTCGAGTATGAAGCCTCCTCGAAGGCGGGCACGGTCAGCAGGAAATCCCAGTCACCGGGAGGATACGCCAGGACGACGTCGCCGGTGCTGGCGGATGCGTCGCTCTTCGAGCCGTCGTCGATGCGCCTGAAGATGGCATAGTCGGTAATAGGCTGGGAACTCCCCGGTGAGTCCATGGACGAGGCCTCCCAGGTGATCCGTACCTGGCGTCCCTGATCGTTGGGAAGATCCGCCACGGAGATGATCTCGAAAGAGTCGACCGGCTCGTCGACCGCGCGAATGATCCAGTCTCCGGTTAGTCCAAAGACACTGGATTCATACCAGGTGCTGCTGTAATCGAAGATGAAATTCCTGTTGGCGGTGATGCCGTCGTCGTCTCTGGACACCGAGGGCAGGCCGAAATGCGTGAATCCCAGGCCAATGCGGAAGGAGTCCGCGATCTGAATATCGTGGGCTGAAAGGTCGATCGACTGCAGGGCGTTCGATCCGGTGATCTGATAGTCGGCGGCGAAGAGCTCGATGCCCGGTTCGGTGGTGCCGGCGTCGTCGGCCCATACGTGCAGGCGAACGGTTTCGTTGGTGACTTGGCCGCCGAAGAGGAACAGCACACGCTTGAGCCTGCGCAGCCCCGTGACCGCAGGAGTCAACCTGGCTGCGGCGATCTCGCCGGGCGCGAACCCGGCCTGGAAATACTGATTCTGACCGGGCTCCCAGCTGTCGTTGCCCACAACCGACGACTCGTCGATGCAGGTGACCAGCACATCGGTCACGTTGCTGCCGGAAATGGCGCCCGAACCATTGGCGATGTAGCAATCCTGCGCCGTCGGTTCGCTCAGGACGGTCACGTCGTATGTAGAGCCCTCGGGAATCGGGGCGGGGAAAACGAAGGGTCCGTCCGCGCCGAAGATCAGATCGTCGCTGCCGTTGTTTTGCAGGACGAGGGCACCGTTCAGGTCCGTAATCGAGCCGCCCACGGTGTAGGAGGTGACGTCTGCCACGGTGGCGCGGATCACCCAGTCGCCGGGTACGCCCAGAAGACCGGCCTCGACCCAGCCCAAACCGTCGGCGTCGATGTAGTTCCGGTCGGGCACGATCCCGTCGTCATCCCGGCACACCGACGGATATCCTGAGTGCTGAAACTGTATGCCGACCCAGATACCGCCGTCCGCGTCGATACCCTGGCCGGTGAGATCCATGGATGAAAAAACGTCATTCGATCCCTGAACCAGATAGTCGTTGGTGAAGAGCAGGACACCCGGTGCGGCGCCGCCCGAGTCTCGCCAGATGTTCAGGGTGATGGTGACTTGGGTGGTGGCGCCGCCCAGGAGGAAGTGGACATCCTCTACGAGCTGCGGACCCGAGAGGGCGGGCGTGAGTCGGACCGCGGCGGTTTCCCCGGTCACGAATCCAGCCTGGAAATAGACCGTGCCGCCATCTTCGTAACCGTCGTTACGCAGTATCTCGGCCTGGGATTGGCTTGCGGTCAGAACCATTGAAAGCAGGACCGGGAACAGAAACATGTAGCGAGCCCCGGGTCTATTCAGCCCGGACGAGGCCATGGTTTGTCGCAAGCTATCCATCGATCATCCCTCCTCAAGCCACTTTGCCGGCCATTCGGGGAGCAATGCAGCCGGCTGGACACCGTGATAATATCACAGTCCATGATTCCGTATGGCTTGAATCACGCATCTCATTGTTGTGGTTGAAGTTGGTCGGGCGCGGCCTCAGGCTCTCGCCCCGCTCAACGCCCGTCCCGCCGCCTCGCGGCCGGAAGCGGTGAGCTGCACCCGCCCGGCGGAGCTCTCGACCAGGCCGCGCCGACGCGCTCCGTCCACGACCCTCGTCGTGAACGCGGGTGTCCAGCCCACGTGCTTGCCGTGGAGGTGCTCCACGCGCGACTCCTCGTCCTCGTCGTCGCCGCCCTCGTGTTGCAGCAGGTGGATGGCCAGCATGACGTGGGCGAACTCCCAGCGCTGGCGGCGGCGGCGGCTCAGCGCCGAGACCAGTCCGCGGCCGGGCGCCGCCAGGAACACGACCAGGAAAACGAAGCCGACGCCCACGGCCATGCAGCCGGCGATCGAGGCGTCGATCCAGACGGCCAGGCCGAAGCCCAGTCCCGCCGCCACGGCGCCGAGCAGTGCGGCCAGCGCCAGCAGCAGGCCCAGGCGGTCGGTCAACAGGTAGGCCGCCGCCGCGGGACCGATCATCAGCGCGACGACCAGGACCAGTCCCACCGCATCGAAAGCGCCGACGGCGGTCACCGACACGAGGGCCATCAGACCGTAGTGGATCGCCGCCGGCGCCAGCCCGAGCGAGGCGGCCAGGCCGGCGTCGAAGGTCGCCAGCTTCAGCTCCTTGAAGAAGCCCGCGACCGCCAGCAGGTTCAGCAGCGTCACGCCGCCCATCACCCAAAGATGTCGCGGGCCGAGGTCGGCCCCGCCGACGACGAAGCGGTCGAAGGGGGCGAACGCCAGCTCGCCCAGCAGCACGGCGTCCACGTCCAGGTGCACGTTGCCCGCATAGCGCGTGATCAACACGATGCCCACCGAGAAGAGCGCGGGGAAGACCAGGCCCATGGCCGCGTCCTCCTTCAGGCGCCGCGACTTCGTCAGCATCTCCACCAGCACGACCGTGAGCAGGCCCGTCAGGGCCGCCGCGATCACCAGCCAGGGGGAGGCGAGATCCTTCGTGACGAAGAAGGCCACCACGATGCCGGGCAGGATCGCGTGGCTGATGGCGTCCGAGAGCATGGCCAGACGCCGCAGCATCAGGAACACGCCGACCAGCGAGCACCCCGCCGCCGTGACCACGGCGATGGCGAGGATCTCCAGCTGCGGCGCGCTCACGACGCGTCCCCCGCCAGCTCGCGGCCGCGGACGACGCCGGCCTCGGTCAGTCGCCAGCGTCCGTCGGGATCGGCGACGGCGAGTCCCTGCCCGGCCAGTTGCCGCAGCCCCGCGCGCACGCCCGCGCTCTGGCTCATGGTGCGCAGCGCGTCGACGGCGTGGGGCGCCGCGGCGGGCTCGCGGTGCTGGGCGGCCAGGCGGTAGAGGTCGGCCAGGACGCTGTCGGCATGGAGCCGCCGCCTCTGCCGGCCGGTGCGCCACCGCGCGGCCAGCAGCCCGCGCCGGGGCGCGATCAGCAGCGAGAGCGCCGTGAGCGCCGTGACGACCAGGATGATGGTGGGCCCGGTCGGCAGCCTGGGCACCAGGCTCGATAGCATCGCGCCGCTCAGGCCGCTCGCCGCGCCGAAGGCTCCGGACAGGACGACGAGACGGCTCAGGCGATCGGTCCACTGGCGCGCCGCGGCGGCGGGCGCGACGATCATGGCGCTCATCAGCACCACGCCGACCGTCTGCAGGCCGATGACGATGGCGATCACCAGCAGGGTCGTCAGGATCACGTCGAGCCGGCGGACCGGGAGTCCCAGCGACCCCGCGAAGGAGGGGTCGAAGCTCAGCAGCTTGAACTCCTTCCACAGCACCGTCAGCACGATCAGGACCAGCGCGCCCAGGACGGACATGGTCGCCAGGTCGTCGCCCACCAGCGTCGCGGCCTGGCCGAAGAGGAAGCGGTCCAGTCCCGCCTGGCCGGCGCCGGCGCTGCGCTGCACGACCGACAGCAGCACCAGGCCCAGGCCGAAAAAGGTCGAGAGGACCAGACCCAGGGCGGTGTCGAGCTTGATGCGCGAGGTCCGCACCACGAGCATCACCAGCAGCGACGCCGCCCAGCCCGCCAGCGCCGCCCCGATCACGAGCACCAGCGGCGTCTTGGCGCCGGTGATCATGTAGGCCAGCACGATGCCGGGCAGCGCCGCGTGGCTCACGGCGTCGCCCAGCAGGCTCTGGCGCCGCAGCACGGCGAAGGCGCCCAGCGCGCCGGCCACCAGACCCAGCGCCGCCGAGCCCAGGGCCACCGTCCGCAGGGTGTAGTCTGTGACGAGATCGGTCAGCCAGGTCATGGCCGGATCCGCCCGTAGCCGTGGAACGCGTCGTGGGGGTCGGGGGCGGGCTCGGCCGGGGCCCGCCGCTGCAGGAAGTCCATGCGGCCGCCGTAGGCCAGCCCCAGGTTCTCCGTCGTGAAGACCTCGTCCACCGGACCTCAGGCGATGCGGCGCACGTTCAGCAGGGTGATCCAGTCGAAGTAGTCGCGCACGGTCTGCAGGTCGTGATGCACGACCACGACGGTACGTCCCTGGCCGCGTAGTTCCTTGAGCAGGTCGACGATGGCCCGCTCGGTGCGCGCGTCAACGCCCTGGAAGGGCTCGTCCATGAAGTAGACGCGCGCGTCCTGCACCAGCGCCCTGGCCAGGAACACCCGTTGCTGCTGGCCGCCGGAGAGCTGGCTGATCTGGCGGTTCTTGTACTCGGTCATGCCCACCTTCTCCAGGGCGGACAGGGCCTGCGCCCGCTCCCGCTTGCCGGGGCGCCTGATCCAGCCCAGGGCGCCATAGCGGCCCATCATGACCACGTCCAGGACGGTGGTGGGGAAGTCCCAGTCCACGCTGCCGCGCTGGGGCACGTAGCCCACCAGGTGCCGCTGCTGCGCGTAGAGCTTGCCGAGGATCTCCACGCGGCCGGCGGCCGGGGGCACCAGGCCGAGGATCGCCTTGATCAGCGTGGTCTTGCCCGCCCCGTTGGGCCCCATGATGGCCATGAGCTTGCCGGCCGGCACGTCCATGTCGATGTCCCAGAGGACAGGCAGTTCGCCGTAGGCCACGGTCAGGTCGGTCACGCTCACGGCTGGCGCGTCAGTGTTGCTCATGGGAGGCCTCTCCGCGCAGGGCGGCGGTGATGGTGTCCACGTTGTGCCGGACCATGCCCAGGTAGGTGCCGGCCGGCGTGCCTGGATCACCGAGAGCGTCGCTGTAGATCTCGCCGCCGATGATCACCTCTAAGCCGCGGGACCTCACCGCCTGGCGCACCGCCTCGATGGCCCGCGGCGAGACCGAAGATTCCACGAAGAGGGCGGGTATCCGGCGTTCGGCGATGAACGCGGCGAGGTCCTGGACGTCGGCGGTGCCCGCCTCGGTGGCGGTGCTGATGCCCTGCAGTCCGCGCACCTCGAGCCCGTAGGCGCGGCCCAGGTAGTTGAAGGCGTCGTGGGCGGTGACCAGGACGCGCTGCTGCGCGGGAACGCTCCGGAACCGCTCGAGGGCGTAGGCGTGCAGCGCGTCCAGCTCGGCCGCGTAGGCGGCGGCGCGCACGCGGTAACCGTCGGCGTGATCGGGATCCAGCTCGGCCAGCCTGGCGGCCACCGCCGCGACGGTCAGCCGCCACGACGACACGTCGAACCAGACGTGGGGATCGTGGGTCCCCTCGTACGCGCTCGGGGAGAGCAGCCGGTCCCCGGGGATCGCCTCGGCCACCGCGACGGTGGGCCTGCGCGCGCCCATCCTCTCGATCACCTCGCCCATCTTGGCTTCCAGGTGCAGGCCGTTGTAGAAGATGATGTCGGCGGTGCGCAGCCGCTCCACGTCGCCGGCGCTGGCCTTGTACAGGTGCGGGTCGATGCCGGGACCCATCAACGACGTGACCTTGACGCGGTCGCCGCCGATGTTGCGCACCAGGTCGGCCACCTGCCCGGTGGTCGCGACCACCTGGAGCCTGCCGTCGGATCGGTCCGTTTCGTTGCCCCCGCAGCCGCAGCCGGACAGCAGGAGCGTGCCGAACGCCAGTATCGCCAGTGATCCGCGGGTCATCGATGTGCCTCCTCGCATGGCCGCGCACAGTCTGTCATCATAACCGCGCGAACGCAATGATCGCGGTTCTACCCGGACGTGGCCGCCGTGCGCCCCGCCGAGCGGCCGGAGCGGTACGCCCGTCCGCCGACCGACGCGGATCGTTTCAGCCGACCGCGCAATGTGATGGGGGACAGATATATGGACGACTAAAAACCATTCAAGTTGCGTCTTAATTTATAATATGGTACAGTCCGAGGTGGTATCTAAAGCCGTCCTATTCCTCGACTAATCAATCAGCGAGAGGCGGCCGCCACTCGCCTCTTATCCATCTCTCTAGCCGGAGGTTTTTTCATGAACCACATGCCAAAGAAGAGCTGCATCGCGGTCCTGCTGCTGTTGACCGCTTTCGCGGCGCCCGGCCTGGGACAGAACCCCGCCATCGACTACCTCGGCTTCGCCTGGGAGACCGGCGGCTTTCTGCCCAGCGAATCCGGGGACATCCTCTGGATGACCGGTACCGCCGGGGCGATCGATCCCGTCTTCGGCATCGATCTCGGCGTCCAAGAGGTGACCTTCTACATGTACGACCTGGTCAGCCAGGGCGAGGTGAACGTCGGCGGCAACAACGTGATGATCAACTACGCCGGGGGCTACCTCGACATCTACCGCGACGCCGCCATGAACGCTGACTGGGGCGTGTATCCGCCCAACGCCACCTCGCCGGGCACCTTCGTGGACGGCACGCTCATGTTCAGGGGGGCCTTCACCTACCTGACCGTGTTCGTGAACCTGGTCGGGAACGGCGCCTACGAGGGTGCGCTGGACGGCATCGACGGCGAGATCCTCAGCGAGGTCTGCTACGACTGCGCCTACACCTGGGGCGGCACCTTCCTCAAGGGGACCGGCGCGCAGATACCCGACGGCTACGACCTCCAGGTCGACGGTCTGTTCGAGCTGGACGGCGCGATCGCCGACGAGATTTCCACCTGGGGCGGCGTGAAGTCCCTCTACGGCAACTAGGTCGACCGACACTACGGAGGTCATGCGATGAAGACCCGAATCCTGATTCTAATGATCGCCGCGATCGCGGTCACCTTGCCGGTCGCGGCCCAGGCCCAGCAACTCTTCGACTTTCTCGGCCAGGCGAACCTGCCCGCGGGCCAGGGCGGAACCCTGAGCATGTACAGCATCGTGAGCAACCCCGTCCCGGCGACCCCGCCGCTCCCGCTGGACTTCGACAGCTTCCAGTACACGCTGGTGATCGTCGATCTGGTGCTGGACGTGGACGGCGATCCGCAGGAGTACTCTGGCGGCACGATCACCATCTACGAGGACGCGGCCACCGCGGCCGACTACGCCTTCCCCGGCACCTTCGTCGACGGCACGGCGATCCTGATCGGCACCTTCGACTACCTGAACCGCTCCATGTTCACGGCCACGCTGGGTACGGCCAGCGGCCAGCTGGACTGGACCGGCGGCAGCATGGTGGACATGATCGCCCCTGACGACAGGCTGGACTGGCTGTTCTTCACGGGCATCAACGCGCTGGCGAGCCAGGTGGAACCCGGCTACGACGAGGCGTGGGACGGCAAGGTCGAGCCCGAACACCCGATCGTGCCCGGCGAGCAGATGAACTGGGGCGAGGTCAAGAACGCCTACTAGACGGGCGAACACACGGCAGGCCGAAGGCCCCGGAGCGGTCCGGGGCCTTTTCTCGTCCCTCGGGCGGAGCCGTCACCCGCGGCGCTGCCTGACCACCTCGAACATGGCGATGCCCGCCGCGACGGACGCGTTCAGCGAGTCCAGCCGGCCCGGCATGGGTATCGTGACCGCGAAGTCGCAGAGCTTGCGGATCAGCGGGCGGACCCCCTTCTCCTCGTTGCCGATCACCAGGCAGACGCCGCCGGTCATGTCCGTGGCGTGGACCGAGCTCCCGTCGTCCTTGACCGTGGCGTAGATCCATACGCCGGTATCCTTCAGCCTCTGCAGGAAGGTCGCCAGGTTGGTGACGATGCACACGTCCAGGTGGGCCAGTGCGCCGGCGGAGATCTTGGCGACGACGCCGGTCAGCGGCGCGCTGCGGTCGCGCGGCATCACGACGCCGTGCACGCCCGCCGCCGCCGTGCGCAGGATGGCGCCGAGGTTGTGGGGGTCCTGGATGCAGTCCAGGGCCAGCACGAACGGCGCGCCGGCCACGCCGCGGATCCTGGCGAGGAATTCCGTCTCGTCCATCGTCTCGGTGGGCTGCACGCGCGCGGCCACGCCCTGGTGATTGATCCGGCCCTCGCCGCAAATCTCGAGACCGGCCTCGAAGCGGACCTTCACGCCGGCGGCGTGCGCCCGATCGATGACGGCCTGCAGCTTCGCGCCGCCCTTGCCCCGGACCACGTAGATCTCGTCGATGGTGCGCGGCGCCCGTTCTAGCGTCTCGTTGACGGTGTGCAGTCCCCAGATCAGGTCTTCTGCGGCCTGCAGGCGCTTGCCCCTGCGCGTCTTGTCCGACATGGCTCGCCTTTCGTGCGTGCCGCGGGCGCCGTCTCGACGGGAGACGATACCATACCCCCCCGCCCGCCGTGAGTCTCGCTTGTATAAACAGAACGACTGCGGCGGGGTATTTGGCGCACCCGATTTCCCGCCCGCCCGGTCATCCGGGTCGAGATCAGTCTCGACGCGCAGCGCGATCCCGCCCGGCCCGTCCCGTCCCTCACCCAGACGGGCGCCTCCTCGCGTCCGGGCACGGAACCGACGGGGGCCGGCAATGCACCGCGCCGGCGCGGGCGCGACGGTTCGTCGGCAGGATGTCGCGCATCCGGTCGTGCGGAGGTGGAGGTGTTCCCGAGGACATGATCGTTTGTGTCCGCGCCGACACGCCGCCGCCGTGTGAGCCGCGTAACTCTAACCCGGATTATTCATGAATCTTAACTGACGAAAGCCTTCCGATCGGCTAAAGTTGTTTTACCACAAGCAACTACACCGCAAAGAAAGGCTTTCATCGTGTCCCATTCTACAGAACAGCCCGTTCTTTTTCCAGCCCTC
>JAHIYU010000162.1 GCA_018814885.1 bacterium
CGTCCTCGGCAGCCGGCGTCGCCGCGTCCGCGGCGATGCGCACGGCGATCTCGGGCCAGAGGTCGCGGTCCGGCGGCAGTCCCGCCGGCAGGTCCGCCGCCGCGGCACGCAGGGCCAGCAACTCGTCCCAGGCGGCCGTGCAGGCCTCGCAGCGGTGCAGATGGTCGGCCACCTCCGACTCCCGTTCGGCAGGCAGGACCCTGTCGAAGAGGTCCTGCAGCTCGTCCCCGTACCGGCAATCACTCATGTCAACACCTCCCGCAGCAGTCTCCTGGCGCGGTGCAGCTGCGCTTTGACCGTACCGACAGCCACGCCGGCCATCTCCGCGATCTCCCTCATCCGGTACCCCTCGATCTCGTGCAGGGTGAAGATGGTGCGGGCGCCCGCCGGCAGCCCGGCGATGGCCCTCTCGAGGTCCCTTCTTGTGCCGACGGGGGACGGAGGCACCGCGGCGTGGCGTTCCGGATCGCCGCCGTCCCCCAGATCGATCTGCCGATCCAGCCGGCGCCGCTCGTCGCGGCGGTGGTCCAGTACCACGTTCACGGCCACCCGATGCAGCCAGGTGAGCAGGCGGCTCTCACCCCGGAAACTCGCGATGTTCCGCCAGGCCCTGACGAATGCGTCCTGTGTCAGCAGGGAGGCCGTGTCGCGATCCGCGGTCAGGCGCAGGCAGAGGGCGAAGACCCTGTCGACGTGAAGGCGGTAGAGTTCGCCGAACGCGTCGCGGTCCCCGGCCTGGGCCCGGCGAACGAGCCGTGCCGTGTCCGGGGCCGGCTGCGGCGGTCGCGTCCTCTTCTCTCGTGCCTGGGCGGCCTGCATGCCGTGGACCTCCGGGGGTTGGCGTTCGTCTGTCTTTGGACGTACCGGACCCGGCAAAGGTTTGATAATTAAACAAAATAAAGACCGGGGCCGCGAAGACCCCGGTCTCGCAGATGATCCGATCGTGTCACTTGATGTTCACGCCTTTGCCCGAGAAGACGATGTGCGGATCCATGCTCTCCGCCGCCATCATGTTCCCGGAGTTGATCTCCCAGATGCAGGTGCGGCCCTCGAGCTTCGGGGCGTTATGCTCGATGACATCGCTGGGCAGCGTGATCTTCATCGTCATGGCCAGCTCGCTGCTGTGGGCCATGAGCTTGCCCATCAGCTCCATGGACTTGCCGGCGTTCGCCATGGCCGCCTGCATGTCCTCCATGTTCGGTTCCTTGTCCGGGGCTTCCTGCTGCTCCTCCCCGAGGGCGATGGGGTTATCGATCGATTTGAGCAGGTAGTTGCCGTCGTCCAGCTTCTCGATGCCGATGCCCTCGTTTTCGCCCATGGCCAGCGCCATGGCGGCCTGCAGGCCCTGGAAATCCTTGAATTCGAGCGCCATCCTGACGGTGCGCTTGCCGTCCTTCACCTCGTTGACGAACGACTTCATCTTGACGTCGTACTCGCCCAGCTTCTTCTCGAAGCTCGACTTGTCGAAATCGGCGAAGTCGGGCATGTCGCCCATCTCGTCGCCCATGCCGCCCTCCATCTTGGACAGCTCGTTCAGGGCCTGCTCGACTTCCGTCGACATGGTCATAGCGAACTCATAGGTGCCGCTGCCGTCCTTGGCGAGATTCGTGGCCATCTCCATCTGCATGCAGCCGGTGGCCGCCAGAGACGCGATGAGCAGCAGCGATATGATCAGCTTCTTCATGTGATCCCCTCCGGTTGGTCCGTTTGTCCGGCGAACAGGCGAGCAGTATGCATCAAAGCCGCTCGGGAAGCAAGCGGCGGGACGGGCGTGCCGCGGCGTTCAGGGCCTCCATGCGTCGGGAAGCAGATCCGGCGCGATGAGCAGACGAGGGGCGCCGCGCGCCGCCGCGACCGAGCGCAGAAAACCGATTTCCGGCGATTCCGGAGCTTCCCCGGTCTCGGGAGCCGAGAGACCGGCCGGCCAGGGCGAGGGCAGGCTGATCGTCAGACCGGGCAGGGGCAGGCTCATCGCGGGCCATTCCAGCCATGGCCGCGGCGGATACTCGCGCAGCAGGATCTCGTCGCCGGGGGCGAGACCGACCAGCCGGCGCGCGCGGTCGATGGCCGTTGTCAGGCCGCCGATCCCGTCGCACAGACCGTGTGCGAGGGCGTCGCCGCCCATCCAGACCCGCCCGCCGCCCAGTTCGCGCACCCGCTCCTCCGTCAGGCCGCGGCCGACGGCCACCGCCGCCACGAAGCGGTCGTACATGGTCAGGATGCGGTCCTTGGCGAAGCCGTACTCCTGTTCGGTCATCTCGCGGTACGGGACGGAAAAACCGAGCGGGTAGCGCACCGAACGGAAGATGTCGGCGTGCTTGCCCCGCGACACGCCGTCGGCGTTGAGACCGGCCTTCTCGTGCATCCGCGCGTCCCAGACCCAGCCGCCGATCACGCCGATGGAACCGGTGATGGTGACCGGGGTGGTCAGGATCTCGGTCCCGTTCATGCTGATCCAGTAGCCGCCGGAGGCGGCCACGTCGCCTTGGCTGACGATCACGGGCTTGCCCGCTTCGCGCAGCAGGGCGACGGCTTCGGCCACGAGATCGCTGGGCAGCGGATCGCCGCCCGGGGAATCCGCCCGCAGCACCACGGCGGCCACTTCCGGATCGTCGATCAGGCTCCGCAGGTACGCGCTGGTGGCGCGCCCCTTGATGCCGGTATCCATCTCGCACCCGCCCACGGCGTAGACGACTGCCACGGTGGGGGGACGGCCCCAGCGCTCGTCGTGATGGACGCGCAGGAGCGAGGCGTCGGGACCGACCAGGACGGCGCCGCGCTCCTCGCGGAGCCAGTCGTCCAGCTCGTGCCAGCGGGCTACCCCGTCGGCCAGGCCCAGCGCGACGGCCTCGTCGGCGTATAGCAGGATCTCGTCGTCCACCACGCGGTCGAATTCCGCCGGGGCGATGCCGCGTCCGGCGCACGTCTCGTCGCGCATCCACGCGTAGACCAGGTCGACGATGCGCCCGCGCTGCTCGCGGTCGGCGTCGGACATGTCGTTGCGCGAGAGAACCTCCACGGCGGTCTTGTGGTCGAAGTACTGCAGGGCCGTGAATCCGAGGCCGAGCTTGTCGAGCAGATCGCGCATGTAAGTGCGGCTCAGGTCGATGCCGTGGAAGTCGAGCATGCCCTCGGGATCGATGGTCAGGCGGTCGGCGACGCTCGCCAGGGCATAGATGAACATGCCGGGCCGGTCGAGGTGCACGTGCACCTCCTTGCCGGCGTCGCGCAGGCGGGCGAGCCGCTCGCGCAGTTCCCAGATCAGCGACGGACGGCCGGAGAAGCCCGCCAGGTTAAGGGCCAGGCCGGATACCTGGTCGTCGCGCTCGATCGCGTCGAGGACCCTCGCCAGGTCGAGCCAGGCCAGGCGCTCCTCGTCGAACAGGCGGTATTTCTGGTAGGTGAGACGCCGGTTCTCCAGGTCGAGGGCGACCACCCGGGCGGGCGGAGAGTAGAGGCGCGGCGTCGCGCCGGCGGGCAGGGGCGCGCGCGGGGCGTTGGTCTCGAGCAGGTACGTCGTATGGATGCGGTCGCCGTCACTGTCGTGGGTCGGCAGGGCGGTGATGCTCTGGTTGCCGAGGGTGAAACCCAGGCTGTAGGTGACGAGGAAGTCGTCGCCGCCGGTGTCCTCGCGCAGGCGCACGCCCAGGCGCAGACCGTCGACAGGCTGCACGGTCAGGCCGCCGCCCGGTCTGCCGCCGTCCCACTTCTCGCCGCCGCGCAGGACGTAGTCGCCGAAGACGGTCAGCCAGGGCCCGCCGAAGGGACGCAGGGCAAGGTCCAGCGCACCATGGCGGGCGTTCGATTCCATGGATTCGACGCCGGAGAGTCCCAGGGCGAAGGCACGCCCCGGCCGGTAGATTTGACCGGCCGCCAGGGCCTTCTCGCGCGGGACATCTCCCGTGTCGCCCGAGGACCAGCGCCAGGCGACGGCGCAGTGGTGGCGCCGGTCGCCCCCGGCGAGGCCGATCTGCCAGTCGGTGACGCCGGCGAGGCGGCCGGATCCCGTCCCCACGGTGTTGTGGCGCACGGCCAGGCCCAGGGTGCGTCCCAGCGAGAAGCCCCAGTTGTCGAGGTGGTGGTCGGGGCGGTTGGCGTCGCTCCACCAGAACGCCGAGGAGGACCTGTCGCCGGCCGCCCAGGCGGCGGGATTGGCGAAAGCCCCGGCAGCGCCTCCGGCCGCGCCGGGGGGCGATGCGAGATGATCGTCGGCGTAGAGGGGGTCGGTCAGCCCTGCCTGGGCGCAGGCCCGTGGCGCGGCGGACGACAGCGCGAGCAGCAGGATCGCGATAATCACAGGACGCAAGACGGTCCTCCTTGTTGTATCGTGTCACAGTCCGATCGAGCATAGCGTCCACCTATCGTCAAGACCAGCAGGATTGCCCCGGATCTTTCTTGAGAATCCTGGAGAAACGGAGACAGGCATGCGCAGGAGCTGGCGAGAAGGCCTGGGATCGACCCTGATGATCCTGGCCGCGGTGGCCGCGGTCGTGGCGGTCCTGAAGATATGAGACGGCGGTCCACGCTGCGCCGGCGCGTGATCATACCGCTGGCGCTCGTCTTCGCGGCGCACCAGGTCGCCCAGGGAACGGGACGGTCCTGGCCCTGGGCCGACGCGTGGCTGGACGACCTGCTCTGCCTGCCGCTGGTGCTCTCGCTGGCCCTGGCGCTGCATCGACGCTTGCGCGTACGGGATGCGCGCTACGTGCTGCCGGCGGCGCAAGTCGCGGCGGCCTGGCTGTTCGTGTGCGTCGTCTTCGAAGTCGCGCTCCCCGCGCTCGACGCCGGGTTCACGGCGGATCCCCTGGACGCCGCGGCCTATGCGGCTGGCGCGTTGCTCTTCCAGCTGTCGCTCAACCGTGGTGCCGACCGGTCGCCCGGCCCGGAGGTGGCCGCCGGATGAAACGCAATGTGGAGATCAAGGCTCGCGTGCGCGACGTCGAGGACTTCGCCCGTCGCGCCGGGGAACTGGCCGGGGCGGAGCCGGAGACGCTCCTGCAACGGGACGTCTTCTTCGACGTCTCCCGCGGCCGGCTCAAGCTGCGTCGCCAGACGGCCGGTCGCGGCGAGCTCATCTTCTACGAGCGCGGCGACGCGGCGGGGCCGAAGTCGTCCGACTACGTCGTCGTGGGCACCGATGATCCGGACGGGCTCGAGGCCGCCCTCGCGGGGGCCCTGGGCGTCAGGGGCGCGGTCCACAAGACGCGACGCCTCTACCTCGCGGGGCGGACGCGCATCCACCTGGACGAGGTGTCGGACCTCGGGGTCTACATGGAACTCGAAGTCGTGCTCGGGGACGGAGAGACGGCGGCCGAAGGCGAGGCCGAGGCCCTTTCGTTGATGAGGGCCCTGGGCGTCGGCGCGGACGATCTGGTGGCGGCGGCCTACATCGACCTGCTCGAGGAAAGGGACGGCTGATGTCCTTCTACGCCGAATTCGCGGCCCATTACGAACGCGTCTTTCCCTTCCGCGAGCAGGTGCTGTCGTATCTGGGACGGTGGCTGCCGCCGGCGCCGGCCCGCATCCTGGACGCCGGTTGCGGTCCGGGACATTACTGCGCCAAGCTGGCGGACGCCGGCTACGAAGCCGTGGGCCTGGACCTGGACGAAGCGATGATCGCCGCGGCCCGCGCCGGCCACCCGCAGGCGGAATTCCACGTCCTGGACCTGCGCGGCGTCGCGGATCTGCCCGGCGGTCTGGATGGCGCCTTCTGCCTGGGCAACGTGGCGGCCCACCTGTCCCGCGCGGAATTGTCCGCGGTCCTGACGTCGCTGCGCGGCAAGCTGCCCGCGGGCGCGCCCTGGCTGGTGCAGACGGTCAACTGGGACCCGCTGCTGGATCGCGACGCGTACGTCTTTCCCGACCGCGAGCTGGACGGGTTGGTCTTCCAGCGCGAATACGCCACCCTCACGAGGGAATCGGCGGTGTTTCGTACCAGCCTGCGCCGGGGCGACGAGATCCTGTTCGCGGGGGAGGACGTACTTCATCCCCTGACGTCGTCCGACGGCATCGCCCTGCACGCAGCGGCCGGCTTCGAGCTGGCCGCCCACCACGCGGATTTCGCGGGCGCGCCCTTCGCCGCGGACCGTCCCGGCGGCAGTGTGATGGCCTTCCGCAAGCTGTGACGCGAACTAGCGCAGGGCCGCATCCCCCAGCCATTCCTCGTTGAAGATCAGCTTCTTGCGCGACTCGAATTCCGAGGCTTCGCGGGCGTGCTTGCCGGACATCCCCTCCCTGAGCCAGGGTTCCCGCATCGTGTTCAGCAGGCTCGCGGACCAGAGCAGGCGCGAGGCCAGCGAGGTGTCGGGCAGGGCCAGGAACGAGTAATCCACCGCTGGCGGCAGCAGGGGCGGCGACGGCGCCGCGGGCGCCGGGCGCGTCGATCCGTCGGCCAGATCCACGATGTGGATGTGCCAGAGATCGCGCAGCAGGGTGGGTGCCGGGTCGGGCGCGGGGCGCTCTAGCTCCGCTGCGGCGTCCGGCATCGCCTCGTCGACGATCTCCACCTCGCCCATCACGATCAGCGGCTGCAGCGAGGCGGCAGGATGCATCAGTCGGGACAGATCGCCAGTGGGATAGAGACGCGCGGCACCCGCCGCCAGCAGGAACAGCAGGAGCAGGGCCGCCGCCGCGCTGAGCGGCCAGCGCCAGGGTGTGAGCAGCTTGCGCAAGAGACCTCCCGCACGAGCATACCATGATCGGGCCGCGCATTAAGCGAAGACGGCGCCCGTCGTTGCGGGCGCCGTCTTCGTCGTGGGCTGCCGTCGTTCACCTGCCGGACGACGCGCGCCGTTCACTTCTGCTTGGCCTTCATTTCCTCCAGCATGGCGTGTAGCTCCTCGACGTCGGCGCGCAGGTTCTCCAGCTCCTTGCGGTCGAGCGGCGGGCGGGGCATCAGGCGCTCGCGGTGCAGCATCCAGGGCTGGAAATGCTCCGGGAGATCTTGCAGGTGCTTGATGGCGCGATGCGGCGCCTCGGCGAAGGCGTAGGCGAACGCACTGCCTTCGCGCTCGTCCAGGGTGGCCTTGAGGGTCTTGTTCTTGCCCCGTCGCCTGACGACGATCTCCACCTCGTCGCCCTCTTCGTGGCCGCGCACGATCTTGACGGCCGCGTCGGGCTCGGCGATCTTCTCGCCGTCGATCTCCACGATGACGTCGTAGATCTGGAAACCGGCCGCGGCGGCGGGCGAGTCCGCCAGGACCTCGGTGACCAGGGCGCCCTCGCCGTCCTCGACCTCGAAGTACTCTGCCTGGTCGTCGTTGAGGCCGGAGAGCTGCACGCCCAGGTAGGTTCCGCCGTCTGCGAACCAGGACAGGTCGTGATCGCCGGAACTCAGGAAGTAGGCGTCCTCGAGGTCGCCGTCGAACAGGACATCGCCGTCTAGGAACTTGATACGGCAATCCTCGTCGTCGTCGCCCCCGATGAAGATCATGTGCTTGCCGTCGATGTCGAGCACGCGCTCGTCGCCGGCGCCGGCATCGTACTCCTTGACCAGGATATCCTTGCCGTCCTCGATCTCCCAGACCTTCACATGGGCCTTGCCGTCCTCCTCGACGACCTCGACCTTCATCTGTTTCTGGTCGTCGTCGTCGGAGCTGATTACCTTGACGGTCTTCTTCTCGTCGGCGAGGGCCGCGCCGGCGGCAAGCAGGGCCAGACAGGCCCACACAGCCAGGATAGTTCTCCACGTTCTCATCACGAAGCTCCTTGTCAGGGGTTGGGGCCGGCGCCTCCGACCTGGGCCGCCGCGTCCGCGCGGGATCATCGACGCACCGGGAGGAAACACGTCCCGCGGGAGGGGGTTCCCGGTGGCGCGGGAAAAGTCACTTGCCCCCGAAGGGACGGACCGACGGCAGCGCGTCGCGGAAGGCGACGCCGAAGATGTCCCAGACCGTCACGAAGAGCGCCGCCACGATGGGGCCGATGATGAAGCCCAGCACGCCGAACAGGAAGATGCCCCCCAGGGTGCTGAACAGGATCAGCAGGTCGTGCAGGCGGGTGTCGCGTCCGACCAGCCGGGGGCGGAGCAGGTTGTCCACGCTGCCCACGACCAGGGCGCAGAACAGGGCCAGACCGATGCCGGCGCCCACCCGGTCCGAGGCGACGAGGATCACCGCCGCCGGCAGCCAGACCAGTCCGGTGCCGATGCCCGGAATCACCGACAGCAGGACCATCACCGTTCCCCAGAACACCGCGCCGTCGATGCCCGC
This sequence comes from bacterium, assembly GCA_018814885.1. NCBI lineage: Bacteria > bacterium. Next base: position 8,211 of record JAHIYU010000162.1, read on the forward strand.
CACGGCGAAGGCCGCGCCGGCCAGCGCGCCCTGGGCGATGCCGATCAGCAGGGTGCCCTTCAGCGTGGCGCGGGTCACCGAGGTGAACCGATCGAGCATGCGCCGCTCGTCGTCGTCGCGCAGGGGCAGGTAGTAGAGGATCCTGTCCAGCAGCGCTTCGCCGTCCTTCAGGAAGAAGAACATGGTGTAGACGAGGATGAAGACCTGGAAGAGGAAGCTCACGGTGCCGCGCGTGGCGGCCGAGAGGCTCTCGAACAGGAAGACGCCGGCCGAGCCGACCACCTGGCCGGCCTTGGTCAGCAACTGCTCGCGATAGGGCGCCAGGTGCTCCTGAAACGGCAGCGACTCCATCAGCTCGGCCAGTCGATCCGGCTGCTCGAGCTGACGCTCCACCCAGGGCAGGGCCGCCTCGCTGACCAGGAGAGCCTGGCCGGCCACGATGCCCAGGACGGCCAGCAACGGCGCGAGCACGGCCAGCACGAGGACGAGCATGGTCAGCAGCGATGTCAGGGTCTTGCGGCCGCGCAGGCGCCGCAGGAGGCGCCGGTAGAGGGGATGGGCCAGCCCGGCGAAGATGCCGGCCAGCAGGATGGCCATCAGGAAGGGCCGCAGCATGCTGACGAACAGCAGCGAGATCGCGGCCACCACCAGCAGCAGGAACCCCTTCTGGAATCGCTCGCGTTCCATCTGTACCTCTCAGTGCCTCTCAGTCCAGCAGCGGCAGGCTCGTGGTGAAGGCGCCGCGGATGTCGCCGACCGCGAAGCCGATGGCCGTGTCCTCCGGATACAACTCGGCGAGTCCGGCCGCCGCTTCCGGCGCCAGGTCGTGGCCGTGGCACTCGAGGCACGGCGGCGCTGTCACGATGGCGCGCATGTAGCGGAAGGTGCGGTGGCCGTCCTCGTCGCTCTCGAAGGTCCAGGCGTCCAGATCGCTGATCTTCTCGCCTTGTTCGCGGCGCGCCGCGAAGTCGAGGAGGATGCCGCGTTCCCAGTCGTCGGGCGCGTTGCGCGGGTTGCGCGTCCGCAGGCTGGTGCGCCCCACGAGCAGCCCCCGCGCGGAGCCGACGGAATCGGCGATGGCGGCGGCCTCTTCGCTGCACACCGACAGCGCGCCGCCGGGACCGCCGTCGGCCATGGCGGCCAGGAGCCTGGCCTTGAGCGCCTTGCCCAGCTCGTCCATGGCGCCGCGGCAGGTCTCGATGTGGACGGGCACCTCCTCCGCCGCAGGCGAGGGCGGCTCGCTCCCGACGGCCGCCCCGGCCGCGGGCGCCAAACCGACGAGCAACGCAGCCAGGATCCGTGTCGTGTTCGTCACGTCAATCACCTCCGAGCTCGAAGTAGCCGCCGTTGATCAGCATCAGGCGCGGCTCGGTCATCTCCTCCATGGCGAAACGGATGCCCTCCCTGCCGAAGCCGGAATGCTTCACGCCGCCGTAGGGCATGCTGTCCACGCGCATGCTGGGTATGTCACCGATCACCACGCCGCCGACCTCGCAGTGGGCGAAGGCGTAGCGGACCCTGGCCATGTCCCGCGTGAAGACGCCGGCCTGCAGGCCGTAGCGCGAGTCGTTCGCGCGCGCGACGGCGTCCTCGAAACGGTCGAACGCCTCCAGGGTGGCCACGGGGCCGAAGACCTCGTTCGCGTAGACGTCGGCGTCGCGCGGCACGTCCTCCAGCAGCGTGGCGGTGACGAAGGGACCGTCCTGCTCACCGCCGCAGACCAGGGTCGCGCCACCGGCCACCGCGTCTGCGATCCAACGCGAGACCCGGTCGGCGTCGTCGCGGGTGATCAGCGGGCCCAGGAAGGTGTCCTCGTCCAGGGGATCGCCGGTCCGCAGGCCGGCGGCTGCGGCGGCCAGCCGTTCGCGCAGCTCCGCGTAGAGGCTGCGGTGGGCGATCACGCGCTGCACGGAGATGCAGCTCTGGCCCGACTGGTAGAACGCGCCCAGGGCGATCCGCGGCGCCACGTAGTCCAGGTCGCTGCCCTCGTCCACGATGCAGGCCGCGTTGCCGCCCAGCTCGAGGGCGATCTTCTTGCGCCCGCAACGGGACTTGAGGTCCCAGCCCACCGCGGGGCTGCCCGTGAACGACAGCAGGGCGATGCGCTCGTCCTCGACCAGGGGCGCGGCTTCGCCGCCGCGGCAGGGGAGGATCGAGAATGCGCCGGCGGGCAGGTCCTGCCCGGCGAGGATCTCGCCCATCAGGAGGCTGGAGACCGGCGTGCTGCTGGCGGGCTTGAGGATGAAGGGGCAGCCCACGGCCAGGGCCGGCGCCATCTTGTGCGCGGCCAGGTTCAGGGGGAAGTTGAAGGGCGTGATGAAGGCGCAGGGCCCCACCGGGAAGAGCTTGATGTGCCCTTCGTAACCGGTGGCGCGCTCGCTGATGTCCAGCGGCACGATCTCGCCGTGTATGCGCACCGCCTCCTCCGCGGCTATGCGGAAGGTGTCGATGGCGCGTGTGACCTCCACGCGGGCGTCGCGGATGGGCTTGCCCGCCTCCACGCAGAGCGCGCGGGACAGGTCCTCGTGCCGCTCGGTCAAGGCCCTGACGAACGACTGCAGGACCTGCTGGCGCCGCCACGACGGCAGCGCGCGCATGGCTGGAGCGGCGGCCGCGGCGGCGGCGATGGCCCGGTCGATCGTCGCGGCGTCGGCCGACGCGACGCGCGTCACGATCTTGCCGGTCACCTTGTGGACGACGGCGAGGTCGGTGTTCGGCTGGACCGGCGCATTGGCGAGATAGAGGGGATAGCTGTCGCGGAACATGCGGTCGGACTCCTTCATGGTCTCAGGCGACGGGGCATCAGCGACGGCGCCTCGCGCCGGTAACGACGGTAGTCGTCGCCGATGACGGCGAGCAGCTTGCGTTCCTCGAGCCGGGCGCCCAGCGGAAGGTATAGCACGAAGACGTCGCGCCACGCCACGGTCGTGGTGGTGAAGCGGTCCGGGGCCATTCCGGGCGCCCGGACTCCCGCTGGCAAGAAAGACCGTTCCGGCCGCATGCGCATGTTTGACGCGGACGGCGCGAGGGTGTAGCCTCGTATTGCGCAAGGGGGTGACCATCGTGACCCTGGACCATCTCATAGACTGCTGGCGCGGCCTGAACTCGGCGGAGCGCCGTCCCTGGGTGCTGTTCGAGCATGGCACCTGCGTGACCATTCCAGATCCCGGCGACGATTTGATCGCGCAGGCCGCCGGCCTGATCGCCGGCCTGGCGGATGCGCCGCCCGGCAATCCGGCCCGGCATGTTGTGACGCCCTGTGACGACCGCGGCTGGCTGGTCGCCACCGGGCACGAGTCCATCCGGACGTACGTGGAGAACGTGGCCCTGGCGGCCGGTGCGGGTGGCGGCGATCAGGACGCCGTGGCCGTGGCCATGTGGGGGCAGTCGTTCTGCGGACGGGACGCCCGGGAACTCGGCGCCGTGTACGTCGAGGATTCGCGCGCCGAGCGGGACGAGGCTTCCATCGGCCGAGCGGAGACCTGGGCGCACCTCGTGCGCAAGGCGCAGCAGGCCGAGCGCGAGGGCAGCGACTGGGAACGCTTCGGTCTTCCCGTCGCGGCCGTGCAGCTTCTTGACGAGGCCGACGAGGATCAGCCGCCGCCGTCCCTGGATGAGCTGGATCTCAGCCTGGACGTGCGCGAGACCAGCGAGGTGCTCGAGGAGATGATCCGGGACGCGCCGCACCAGCAACAGCCTTTCACCCTCTTCGCCGGTCTGCGGCCCGGGCAGCACGTGGACGCGGAGGTCCTGCGAGCCCCGCTCCTGGCGCGCCGCTTCCCGCGCGGGAGAGTGGTCGCGCTCACGGGTTTCGTCTGCGCCGCCGGACGCACCGAGCCGCCTCTCTACGCGGCCAAGGCCCATGGCGCGATCCTGGCCATACGGGTCAACCGTGCTTCGCCCCTGACCAAGCCGGGCGACGGACCCGACGAGTACGAATTCCTGCTGCCCCGCGACTGCCGGTGCCGCGTCATCGACGTCCTGGAGGAGGGCCTGTTCCCGGACGGCAGCGGGGCCGGCGGCCGCAGCAAGCGGGTGACCGTGCGGCTGGAGCAACTGCAGCCCTGACATCCGCTCCGCGAGGTGGTCGCCTTGGAATTCTTCGCCGGCTTCGCCTGGGCCCTGCCCTGGGCCTTCGCCGATCCCCTGGAGAAATGCCGCTTCGAGCGCGGCGACGTCGTCTACGACGATCCCGCCCCCTACTCGTGCGACTGGGCGGGCACCCGCGCCGCCGCCGGGCGCATCGTCCAGGTCCGCCTGCCGCAGCAGGGAGACAGCGCGAAGCAGGACAAGGACGCGGCCTCGGTCTTCGCGGACAACTGGTGCCGCTCGGCGGAGGTCGACCTGATCGAGACGGCGGACCGGTCCCGTCGCGGGATACCGACCACCCAGGGCCGGCTCTACACCTTCCTGTGGCGCGACGACGAATCGGTGCTCGACCTCGAGGCGCCGGAGCCGCCGCTGCCGCTCCTGGCAGGCGAACTGCGCGCCCTGCTCGACGAGGCCGCCCCGCGGGTGGCCGCGCAGGTGGATGCCCCCGCAGGCCGCGCGCAGCTCTTCGTCACGCCCTTCGACTACGCCTCGAGCCGCCTGCGCGAAAAGGGCCGCGACATCCGCGAAGCCCTCGAGGCCGTGCCCGACTGTCGCGAGCTGGAGTTCCCCGTGGAGCTCGACGATAGCCGGGACCCGTTGCCGACCCTGCGCTGGAAAGCCTATCTGGTTCCCGGGGTGGACGAGGCCGCCCTCACCGATCTGCTCAAACCGGCCCTCTACAACCCCCAGGGCGACCGCAACGGCAGGGCCGACCGTTTCAACCTCTCCCGCCACGGGCGGTTGATTCCACTCGGGTAACAAGGCGGCGTGTTCTAGATCAGTGGGATCGGCTCATCGATCTTGCGAACAGGTAGGATCGCGGTGATGGCGCAATTAAGAATTATCACATCCTTGGTATTGGTCTTGTTGCTTACTCATGATGTGGCGTTTGGGCGGATCTGGCGTGTAGAGAAGGATGGTAGTGGTGATTTTACAGCTATCCAGCCTGCATTAGATGCGACAGCGCCTAGAGACTCTGTCCTGATAGGGCCTGGTCGGTTCACTGAAACGGAGGTGGTAACTGTCCCTGGGTGGACTGAGGATATATATGCAACCGTGTGGAATGACTCGATATCCATAATCGGATCTGGTGTTGATGTGACGATTATAGGTCCTGAAATTAGGCTCTTCCGGTTCTTGCGTAGTTGAGGGTTGAAAAAATGTGGACATGCCAGTCTCCTATGAAGTTACGACGCTTCAGCAAGGAGGCAAACGAAGCATGTCCACGTCCTTACTCTAACACGGATGGGGTCTGCAGGACTAC